>JACMQJ010000617.1 GCA_014377055.1 Candidatus Sericytochromatia bacterium | reverse complement strand
CTTTAATCAAAGCAGCCGCACCAACTGGTAAAGATAGTGAAATATCAAAAGAAGAGCTTGCATTTCTTCAACAAGTTAAAACAACTCTTGAACAAAATGGTGGTAGTGTAAAAATACAAAAACCTGGAGCAACAACTCCAATAGCAAAACCAACACAAGCTACAGCACCAACTACAACAACTCCAACATCAGCTCCTGATGAGGGGGTGCCAACAACCTTAAAAGCAACTTGGAAAAAAGTTACTGCAGATGGTAAGTTGACTAAAGAAGGTTATCAACAACTTGTTACCGCAGCTGCACCTCATAAAAAAAACAGTGAGTTTGATAATCAAGAGTTACAATTTTTAGGGACTATCAGAGACTTATTTGATAAGAATAAAACAGATGTTCTTGAGTTAAATGCACCACAAGCTCAAAAGCCAAAAGCTACAGCTAAACCTGTTTCACAATCAGTACCTAGTAATGATGGAAATGTACAAGTACCTGCAACCCTTAAAGCTGCTTGGAGTAAAATTACTGCTAAAGGAAAAGTCACAACAGATGATTATAAGGCTCTAATTGACGCTGCAGCACCTCATAAGATGAACAGTGAATTTGATAATAATGAGCTTAAGTTCTTGGATGCTCTCAAACAAAAGCTTAGTGCCGCTAATGGGACTTTAGTTTTAAAAAAATAAAATACTTTAATAAGTATCTAAAGAACCATAATAGTTAAGTTAGATGTTTTAATAGTCTAACTTAATAAAGATTTACTATGAAAAAATCAAAATAATATTGCCGTTTTGTAGTTAGTTATGTTATATTTAATATGTTTTTGAGAAATACTATCAGTAAATCAAAAAAGCGGAATTGGGGTGTCGCCAAGTGGTAAGGCCCTGGGTTTTGATTCCAGTATTGCGTAGGTTCGATCCCTACCTCCCCAGCTTAAATTCAAACAAATCTACAAAATAGATTTGTTTGGTCTTTATTTAAATATATTGTAAATGTTTGTAAAGATAATAGCATGTTATCCTATTCTTAATCTATCTATAATAAATATAATTTTTAAAATTTAGTTAAAATATACGTTAGGGAGAATCAATGAACTTAAAAAAATCACTTACACTTCTTGCACTAGGAGCTTTTTCAGCTTCAGTTGCTGCATGTAGTACACCTGCAACTCAAAATTTAGACAGTAACTCTTCAGACCCAAATATATCAGCTCTTTCAGTTGATAAATATTCTGGTCTAAAAAGTGGTGATGTAATTCCTGGAGAATTCATCGTTAAATTTAAAAAAGGTTCAAAACAAACTAATGCTTTTGGCAATAGCACAGTAAAACCTCTTGGTGGAAATACTTCAGACATAGTTCTTGTTACATCATCAACTCCAAACTCAAATGCAATATCTAGTAATGCTAATGTTTTATGGAGCGAACCAAATAGAGTTATTAGAACACCAAAAACTTTTGATGCCAGACCTGCTGATCCTATTGAAAGTGCAATCAGAGCTGACTTAGATACTCCTAATGATCCTATGTTTGGTCAACAATATGCACACAAAATTTCTAACTCAATTGCTGGTTGGGCTGCAGCTAAAGGTAAAGTACAAGATACTATTATCGCTGTAACTGATACGGGTGCTGATGTTACACATCCTGATTTAAAAGATAAAGCTGTTGCTGGTTATAGTGCATACCCTGGAGATCCTGAAACAAAAGATTTACAAGGTCATGGTACTCATTGTTTTGGTATAGCTGCTGCTATGGGTAACAATGCTATTGGTGTTGCTGGTGTTGCTATGTTTCCTAATATCAGAGTACAGCCTGTAAAAGTTCTTAATTCACAAGGCTCTGGTACTTATGCAGCTGTTGCTGATGGTATGTTATGGGCTGCAACACATGGTGCAAAAGTTATAAGTATGAGTTTGGGTGGTCCTTCATCATCAAAAGCTATGGAAGATGCTGTTGCTACAGCTGTTAAAAATGATGTTTTGGTTATAGTTGCAATGGGTAATGCTGGTACAGATGACATGAGCTATCCAGCTGGTATAATTGGTGTTATGGCTGTTGGTGCAACCGATTCAGCTGACAAAATTGCTGGTTTTTCACAATTTGGTAAGCATATTTCTGTTGCAGCACCTGGTGTTAATATCCTTTCAACCTTCCCACAATACAAAAACGGAATTGGTCAAATGAATTATGGTTCTATCAGTGGAACATCAATGGCAACACCTTTTGTTGCTGGGCTTGCTGGATTAATTAGATCAACAAATCCTAGCTTAACAGCTGCTCAAACAAGAAGTATTATCGAAAAATCAGCAGATGATTTAGGTGATAAAGGTTTTGACGTTCATTACGGATGGGGTAGAGTTAATGTTGGTAAAGCATTATCATCTTCATTGAGATTAAAAAAGTAATTTTGATTAACTAAACAAAAAGAGACCGTTTAAACGGTCTCTTTTTGTTTTAGCTTTATGATATAATTCTTGAATATTAAATAAAAAAATAAAAACTATTTTCCAGAGAGGATAAATGATTTGTTAAATATAAAAAAAGCAAAAAAGAACTTGATCAAAGTTTTGCTCAGTAGCACAATTTTTGTAGGTACTTCTTTTTCTGTTAATTATCAGACAAAGGCTTTTGCTGCAAATACTGAAATAAACTTAACTATTCCACTTGGTCAGGTTGCACCATTTCAAGTTCCTGAAGGAATTACCACATTGGTAATAGGTGATCCAACAATTGCTGAGGTAGTTATACCTCCTGGACAAAATAAAACAGCTTTAGTTAATACAAAAGCTGCTGGTCTTACAAATATACTTGTTTGGACAGAAAAAGGTGGACCACCAAACAATATTCTTCTTGAAGTACAAAATACAAAAAGAAGTGAGCAGATTTCTACAAAAGTAAGAGTCTTAGAAGTTACTGATGGTGATGATGGTGCTTTGGGTATTAAATGGCAAGATTATTTATCATTCACAGAATCTCCTGCAAGTGCTCCATTTAAGTTTGGTTTACCTGTTAGAACAGCTAACCTTGAAGCAAAAATAGATACTTTAGTCAATGAAAGAAGGGGTAAGCTTTTGGCTCAACCAACACTAATTTCATTAGATGGTAAAGAAGCAAAGTTTTTATCTGGTGGTGAATATCCAGTTGTATTTTATGAAAGAGATAGAGTTAATATTCAATGGAAAGAGTATGGAATTAAACTTGAATTAACCGCTAAAATAGAAGGTACTGATAACATACTTGTTACTCTAAAGCCAGAAGTTAGTTCTATTGATAGAGCTAACAGTGTTACTTTAGTTGCAACTCAAAGTACTGGTTCAGCAGTTATTCCAGCATTTATAACTCGTAAAGCTGAAACCACTCTCAATATTAGAGATAACGAAACTATTGTTATTGCTGGTCTACTAAATAATGATCAACAATATGTAGATAGAAAAATTCCTTTTTTGGGTGATATTCCAGTTGTTGGCTTCTTATTTAAATCAAGAGAATTTAAAAATATTAGAACTGAGTTAGTATTTTTGGTAACTCCTAGCATTCTAAAAAATGCTATTGTTAATCCAGAAAAAAATTATGCTGGCGAAGCTGCTAAATTAGAAAAAAAGTAGAGTAAATATGTCTTCTGTATTAGGAATAGGCTTAACGAATATAACTGAGTATACATTACTTTTGTCAGGCTTATTTTGCCTAATATATTTACAAAACTCTCGATCTATCTATACACGTCTTTCAGGTCTGATTGTCATATTTTTGACAGCAGTAGCTCATTACATAATAACAGGATTTTCCAATCCAGCGGCTCCTATTGTTTTGTCTTTACTGTCAATCTTATTGGTACTTGGATTTTTATCTGACTTTTATTCAGCAACACTGAGAACATGGTTTTTTGGTGTTTCTAACGAAAGTATGAGAACAACTACATATTCACTATTTATATCTTTATTTTTATTACCATTTGTTATAAGCTTTTTAAGCATTGCTGATTTACTTCTTTTTGGAACGGTTGTTGGAGCTTTAATTGGTGAAATAAGATACTCACGTCAAAAGAGTTTTAGCAAAATTTCTAAATCTGTCTTAGGTACTGTAGTTGGTCTATATGGCATGGCTACAAAGATAATTTTTGGTATTCAGATGATTAATCTAATTGTTATTTTTTCTTAGAATTAAAAACCCATAAATATAGATCAGGATAATTTTTTTTAAATGGAAAAAAGCTCATTTTATTTAAAAATACAAGGTCTTGATCAGTCTGAAAATTATCTAAAAGCAATCATCAAAAAACTTTTTACTAAATTAAATAATGATATTGAAAAAGTTATTTTTTCAGAAAAAATAATCTTTTTGACAGGTAATAATAAAAATATTGGTAATATTATCTATGAAACTTTATTTGGAGAAGGCGTTAATATAGTAAGAGAAGAGTTAATATCAGAAAATTTTAACAAGTTAGGTATGATAATATTCCCATTATCTGTCAAAGATAATGTTTATGATGTAATTAATGTTTTTGGTAAAATATCTGAGTCAAATACAATTACATTCGACAAAATTACCAATCTTGAAAAAGATGAGAATTTATCCATTAATATAAAAGATGGGATAAGCTGTAAGTCTTGCTACGCTTCAACACCATCCAAACTTAATTTTTGTATTAACTGTGGACATGGATTTAATAAAAATGAAAGTTTAAGTTCGTACTCAATAAAAATAACTTCTATTGATAATTCAAATAATAAAACTAAATTGGTAAAATATCTTTCACAAGTAACATCTATCCATGATTATAAATTATTAACCGATTATTTAAGTAGATTACCAACGATTGTAAATTTTTATATGTATCCATCAGAACTAAATAATCTATTTAAAATTTTTGATAATTATACGATTTCTTATAGTTTAATTGATTCAGAAAGCTTTAGTTTTGAAAAATTTTTCTCATCATTTATTCCTTATGGTTCTCTTAACTTGGGAACAATTCAAGCAGATAAAAGTTATCTTGATCCTGTTATTTCTCATTTGGCTGTTGAAAGTATCCAAAATTCAAGCTCAGATATTTTAAAAAATATTATTAGTAAATGCTTACTTGAGGTCTATAGAATTATTGATTTAGTTAGAAATAGTGAAACGTCATCAAAAATACTTTTTGAAGAAATAGAGAGAGATGTAGAAGAGTTACTAGGTAAGTTTTTATATTTTATAAAAAGAATTGAGCAACTTAACCAATATTTTTCGGATCACAGCCCAGATAAAATTAGTAATGAAATAAATGCTCTAAAAAATAAATTAGAAAAAACCTTAAATAATACAGCTTTAGAAATGTACAAAGAGTCATTAAACCTAAAAGAAAAAGAATATGATGATTTGCTAATTTTGAATAACACAATAGAAACTTTGCAATCACAAATAATTTCAGTAATGACTATTTTTGGTACAAT
>JACMQJ010000616.1 GCA_014377055.1 Candidatus Sericytochromatia bacterium | reverse complement strand
TCTTGATCTGTAATTTCTAATATTGAGTTTCTCATCATTTGTTAATTAAATTCTTGGTAGATTGAATTTTTCTTATTGCATAAATCATACCAATAATAAGTTCTTCACTATTGTAAGTTACTGGTAATAAAAGAATTTACTGTTAAGTAGTGATTAAGAATAAATTAAATTATTCTCATCCGATCTTTGTCCAATATTTTTTAACCAAGAAATTTAATTTTAAAGCATTTATCTACCTAGGCATAATAATATTTTAAATTTATTATGTTGATAACCAGTTAAATATCAATTGTTAAAAAATTAAAAAATCCTAATGTCTCTCGTTAATGTATAAATATATAACTTTTAATAATTAATTTTTATTAAATTATTCATAATAATTAATTTATTTAATCATTAATAGTTAAATATTGTAAATATAGTTATTTTATGAAATGTTAATAAGTATTAAGATAATTATTTGCAAAATGGGGGGGGGTAATTACATTTATCACGGATTTGTTACCTGATCAGAACATCTAATCTAGTGAAAAATGTTGTGGCACTTGTAAAAGCATAACACGAGTTAACGAAAATCGTAAAGAGTAGTTTCTATATTAACGTATTAATGATGAAAAAAAATCACAACCTTAAAATTTTTTTACCTATTTTAATTTTCATATTTACTATTTGTATTATTTATTCTTGTAACAAGCAAAAACTACATCTTGTATCTGATATTAAAGAGGGAGTTTCTATTAAAGATGGGAGATATGTGTTTAGTAATCGCAATATATTTGAATCCTATGTAAAAGAATTAAGTAAGATGACAGATAAACAGTTAGATGAAATTGATAAAAAATTAAACTTTAAATCAAGAAGGTTAATACAAAATGGTTTAGAAAATAATAATACATCTAACACAAATTTGCAATCTATTAAAACACAAAGTCAAAACTCTACCATCAAAACTTTAATTGTCAACCCAAGTAGTTATCAGGCAGAAGAGTACATAGATGATCCAGGGTTTGCAGCAGTTCTGAATCAACAGTTTATTCTTCAAATAGAGGATGATATTTTTAGGGTAAACATGATAGATGGATTTGTATATGTTATGGATCAAAATAATCAACAATATTTACCCCAACTAGAAGACTCTCAATTACACCCTGATGTAATTTATAGGTATAGAATGGGTTTACCAATTTTAGATATTTTAGATGCTGGGAATTTGGGAACTGATCCTTGTTCTATTGATCCATATTTTTGCTCAATTAGTGCTACACCTGTTAACCCGCCAATTATTTGTGAGGGTTGTGGTACGCCTCCACCATCGCTTTGTGACAGAGGACAATCTTTTGAAAATGGAGTTTGCAATGGTTGTGCGGGTACTGCAAATAGAAAAGTACAAAATGACAATGAATATTTCGTAAATTCTATCGGGTCTGATAAAAATAGATGGGAATCAAAAATATCATGTCAACCATTAGGTGTTTGGTTTTCTATGATATCTAAGCTCGAACATAGAACAAATGCTCCTTACAATGGAGGGTCAAATTATGATCCTACGAAACCTGAAAAATCATCAGATTATGGCGGAACTGTAGGTGACGATAGTAAATCAAATATAAAAATGATGAATAGAACTGAATATAATATTAGAAAAAGATGTAAGAATAGAGATACAGGAAGCGAGGATTCAGGGAATGGATATTCTGCAGATGAAAAGAAAGAATATAGATTTTATAACGGAACTCGTTGTTTGAAAGATTATTGCATTACAGCTAGATTTGGCATTTTTAAGTATATGGGTAGAACTTTTGGTGGTGTAGCAATG
>JACMQJ010000615.1 GCA_014377055.1 Candidatus Sericytochromatia bacterium | reverse complement strand
GTAATGTGACTTTATTCAAGGATAATTCAGATAAATTAACACCTAAAGATATTGTTACTTCCCTTAGCTCAGAACAAAAAAAATATTTAGCTACTCAATTTAATTTAACTGGGAGACATGTTAACTCTATTAATATTGAATTAGGTATGATTGTGTCTAGCTATGTAGAACAAAGAAATACTTATTTGATTGATTTAAATTATAGTCAGACTCAAATAACTAAATCTATTACCAAATATAACAAAAATAATCTTGAATTAGAATACAAATTTCCTATTTTAAAGCAGAGTAATTTAGACAAACAAATACATTCATATCAAGAATTTATTATTAAATCTAAGAAAATTAAATTAGATAAAAAAAAATCTTTAAAACCATCAAATAAATTTATATTCAATTATAAAAATAGTACTTTACCTGCGGTTATCAAATCAGTCAATTTAAAGAGCTTATTGTTAACTCCACAATACCAGCATATTGATAGTAAGTTATTAATTGCAACACAAAGTTATGGTAAAAATCTCTTTCAGCTTAGTTTATTAAACAAGAAGTTGGGTAGATTAAAGACTACGATAAACAGGATTGAAAAAGATATCAATCAAGGTAAAATCAAGATTTGCTTTGGCACCAAGACTTTATTCAATCAACAAAATATAACAAATAATATACTTAATGATATAAATAACTCTAAATTTAATGCTCAATCGGGCTTATTTAAAGACCATATAGATTGGTTAACCTCTTGGTACGATTCGCGTAGCCATCAGTTTTTAATTACTGGTGCTGGTGAAGAACCTTCAGGTAATCAAAATTGTAATGCCCATTTAAATGACAAGGGTTTATTTAATCTCAGATTAAGACTGCCTGATAATATAAATAAAAATAGTAAAGATAAATTTTTAACGATTAAAGATGTAGATTTTGGTAAAAATAACTTCTTATTACAGTCTAGCTTATCAAGCGAAACCAAAGAAGTGCGAATTCTAACAATCGCTGAAAAAATAGAGATTAAAGAGCTTAAAAATACTGTATTTGAATTAAAAAAAGCTAGATTTAAATTAACGAAAGAAATTAGATTATTAAAGAAGTCTAATACAGCGACAGATAAAAGAATATTAAAACTAGACAATGAAATTATCAAACTACAAAAAGAAATAGAGATTAAATCAGATATATTTATATTACCTAATAATAAAGTGAATAAAAAATTAAATGATACTAAAGCAAAAGACTTATTAAGAACTCGTAAAAAGAAAATAGCTATTCCTATTACCTATAGGTTTGTCAAGAATATTGATAGAAATTCCCCAAAGTATGCTAAATGGTCAATTCATTTTACTGTAGAAGTTAATGAGCCTGAAATAATTACGGATATAATTTCAGGTTCAATCGGAGTGGATTTAAATGAGAATCATTTAGCTGTAACAGAGGTAGACTCAGCCGGTAAATTAATACAGTCTTTTAATATTTATTTCAATTCTGAAACTTATAATTCAGAAAATACTAAAAATACTGATAATCAAAGAGTTAAAAATAAACAATTTAAATTAGTAGACAGTAACAACAATAGTTTAATTACTTTAGCTCTAGCTGATAAT
>JACMQJ010000123.1 GCA_014377055.1 Candidatus Sericytochromatia bacterium | reverse complement strand
GTAGGATTAAATAATGTCTGACCAATAGTATTCCTTAATGTGCTACTTAGCCCAAAATTAATATCTTCATTTATTTTAAAAGTATTATTAGATGTTAAAGTCAAAGCATTATTTACCTGTGTAGGGACAATCAGAGCTTGTTGATTTAAAACAGAAGTTCTATTTTTTTCATAATTAGCATTAAAACGAGGATTAAATTTAAGTACTGTATCTCTAAATGGTTGATAAATTTCACTATCAGCAAAATCAAGATCATAACGATTATAGTTTTCTCTTACATTGGTAGACAAAGAACCTACATTATAAAAATCTTTATAGTCAGTGGTAAATTTAGTTTCTGCATAAGGTAAAAAAGGTAACCATTGCTTATGTTCGAGATAAATTTGCTTGTCTTCAAAAAATGGGTTAATATTCTTTTTATTATCAGCATTTGTTTCAGCTAAATATCTTTGATTAACTGGATTACCATAAGCAAAAAGATAACTTTGTGAAGTAGGTAAGGCAAGCCAAGTATGATCAAAGCCCAATCCAAGATACTTTTTTTCCATAACTCGAGCAAACCAATTACCATCATGATAATCATTCCATGTATAGTCGCCTCTAAAATTGATAAAAGTACCTTCTGTTTCATTTTTACCAATATCAGCACCAAGACTTTGAATACCATTAGATTTTAGTGGAATATACCAAAGAGGATACCAAAAAACTTTATTTCCACCTGTATAAATAGATGTATTCCAAGCTATAAGTCTATCGTTAGGAATAAAATCCATTTTAGTCGCTTTTAAGCTATAATGTGGTGTTTTTCCTTGTTCTATATATTCACAAGTTGTAAAGTCACCATTAATAACTGATACTCTCTCACCTTTATTAAATAAGGTAATCTCTTCACCACTAATATATACTTTTTGTCCAGGTGAATCAGCGTCAGTTTCAAGAGAAGCAAATTTAGTAACTAGTCTTTTTGTATCAATATTAAAAATAAATGATTTACCATTAATTTCGGTATTTTTACCTTCTTTTAAAGTATGTATCTTAAATGGTTTATCCGTTGAAACAATTTTTTCAGTAGCATCAAGATCAATTTCTTCACCTGTAATGTCAACTTCATCAACTGTAATCTTGACATTACCTTTTAAGACTATTTTTTCTTTTACTCTAGTAACAGTATCAGCACTATATTTTACTTTGGTATCGGCTGCATAAGAACTAGAGCAAAGTATACCAAAGTATAGTCCTAATAATGTTACAGCTATCTTCGATCTACTTGCCATAATAAGATTAACCCATTTACTGCGAATACTATATTAGATGACCATGCTGCTACCATTGGAGGTAAGAGACCATTAAGCCCAAGAACTCTTCCTATTGACTCAGCAACATAGTAAATAAAAATTAAAATAATACTTAGAGCAACACCAATATAATTACCAAGACTAGCAAAAATAAATCCCATGGGAGCTGAGATTGTTGCCGAAAAGAAGGTTGCAAAGGCCTTTGCATAATGCAAATGATATTCAAGTTCTAATTCTTTTGCTTCAAATCCTGCTGTCTTTCTGGAATCAATTAACTCTTTTAGCTTTACAGCACTCATAACCTGTGGATTATCTTGTTCATTAATAATATCTTCAATTTTAACTTTGGAATCAATTGTTTTTGAAGTAAATTTGTCTTCACGATAAACAAACTCCGAGTTCTTAGAATAATATTGAGTAATACCTTCACTAAGTGACCACATAGTACCATTCCATGAGCCTCTTTTGGCGACTATAACTACTCTATCTTGCTTAAGATCAATATTAGCTATAACTAAGTTATCCATGGTTCTTGCATCACGATCAATTTTTTGAACATGAAAAAATCTATTATCAGGTCCTCTAAAATATTTGTTATTAGTAATCAAGCCATTTTTTTTAAATCTTTTGAATTGATCAACTGCTCTTTGACTATACTCATTAGTTCTTGGTACTACTTCCTCATTAAGAATAAAACTCAAGTAACTAATAAAAACTGATACAACAATAATAGGAGCCATCAGTCTTTTAAATTTTATACCACCTGCTCTGAGGGCTGTGGTTTCATGATCTCTTGAAAATCTTGATGTAGTAAGAAGAGTGGCCATTAAATAACCAATAGGCAAGGCTTGAATAATATAGTCAGGTATTTTGGATATTATTGTCTTAATAACCACACTAGCAGGTATCTTATCCACAATTATACTATTAACATCTTCACCAAGTCGGACAGAAATCATAATAACAATAAAAGCCATAACCACCATTATAAATGGTTTTATTAGCTCAGTTGTAATATATCTATCTATTATTTTTATCATTTTTAATCTCGAATAATTCTAGCAACTATCAATCACTAGTGTATATGTTAAAAAAAGAATTAATCTTTCTTGAGAAAGAATTTTATTTCATTCTCAAAGGCAGTTTTACTCATTTCATGTCTAGCTTCATATTCCTGATATTTTAGATTTTTATTTTCTTGCCAACCTATATTTAGCAATTCTTTTTTTAAATCTCTCATATCATTAAATTGAAATTCGTCTTTTTTACCTACATTAAGTGAAATCAAAAACTTACCTACATTTTTATTAATAGTATCATCTTTATTTATTTCACCACCACCTGCATGAATACCAAAACCAGCAAAATCATTACTTTGTTTTTTTATCATATAGTCAGAAACAAAATATCCGCCATTAGAAAAGCCAATCAAATAACAATTATTAGCATCAATTCCATATTGATTAACTAATGCTTGTCTAAGTTTTTTTATAAACGACAAATCTTTTTCATCCGATGTAGACCAGCAATTATAGAACAAAAACTCTCTTTTAGGATCTTTTTTGGGATCACTACATGATTCGTTACTACCTTTTGGAAAGGCTGCAATAAAATTATATTTCCAAGCCATTTTATTAATAAAATCATATTGTGGCTTGGTAAAACGCCTGCTAGGCCAAGCTCCATCCATACCATGTAAAAATATAATTAATGGTACTTTTTTATTAGTTAATCTATTAGCTGATGTAGATATAAAAATATCTCTTGAAATTTTATCAAAAGTTAAAGTTTTTTTGACTATACTACGGTCAGGATTATTATCTGTTCTTGATTGTATTTGACTAGTATACCAATATAATAGCCCAACAAATAGTGGAGCTACAATCAAAAAATTTAGTGGTTTTGGTTTCTTCACAAGCTAACTTAAAAAATAATATAGAAAAATATTATCATGCTTGAATAAAAAATTAGCAAATTCTTTTTAATTATTAAGAAATAAAAACTAACTTAAGCTCATATACTTATTTTAGTCTGCCAATAGTTATATCATGGTAATCACGATTTTTTAGAGAAAAATTTGGTCCCCAAGTTACACTATTAGCATTACCATGTTTGTCTACACCAATGGTGATTGTTCCTTTACCAACTCCGTCACTTTTTTTTCTGGAGTCTTGTCTACTATGATCGAGTGTCGTTGAATCAATAATACTGATATTGTAACCAATAATTTTATTACCGTTATATATAGGAACAGGTGGCTTATCATCCGCTAACATAGCATGTCCCGAAATATTCATATTACTTATTTTGAAGGCAATAACATCTCCAGCTTTAATGTCTGCTGGTTTCATAATACGATCTACACCTTTTTGACTTCTGATAGTTTTACAGATACCAGCTGCATTTTGACCATCAAACACACTATGATTTTTGCCTGTAGCTAAAGCACTTAATTGTCTAATGAAGCCTGAACAGTCAGTATTATAGAGGCTTTTATCAGCATGTTGATAATGAGTTGATGCCCCTTTTGCAATATTATTAAAGACATTTTCAGCAATATCATACATTTTATGACTTTTTCCAGATAAATTATTAATTATTTTATCAGGTATAGTTCCTTCTTTATCCATCGAAAAAGCAACTATTGTTGTGGCACTTCCAAACTTACCCATATCTCTTTTGGCAACATTATTAATTTCTGTAGGATTTAATTCACGTAACTCGAATTTATTATCTTGGTTTTTTATAATAGCCTCACTGCCTTTGTGAGCACCAGCAACTTTAATAGCTTCTTCCTTGGTGGCATAAGATACATTAGGTAAAGAGTTAATCTTATCCATTATTATTAATTTCCCTTAATTTAAATACTTTTAATCCATTATTTTATATATAGGCATTTTTTTTTATTTCTTGATTAAAGTTTTATGCTTTATATGTCTTTGTACAAAATATTTTAATTAGTTTTATGTCTTCACAAGTAGAATTATTTTAGTTGTTATTTTTCAGAAAAAACTTTTTAATATATAATACATAGAGTATAGATTATATAAAATGTTGTAGGCATTAAATTGTGGCTTTAAAAAATAGTCCTGTATCTGGCAAAAAAAAAGATAAAGTAATTTTATCTAACAAACAAATCAAACAAATTCAAAATAAGATTGAACAAGCTGAAGATATTTATTTTGGTGAGTTGGCTCTTAGTCGAATTAATGATAAAAATGATATACGTATGTCCTCTGAAGAGGTAAAAGCAGCTCTTGGCTTATAATGTAGATTACAAAACATCCGCTTTTAAAGATTTGAAAAGATTATCTTTGCTTGATTCTAAGAATATTATTAGTTCTATTGATAACATATTAGTTTTTAGCCCAGGTAAAGATAAAGAGTTAAAAGGTAAAAAATTTAAAGGTTTCTATTCATATAGAGTTAATGATTATAGGGTTATTTATATAATTGAACATGATGTATCTCTTATTTATGTTATAGCAATATCACATAGGAAAGAAGTTTATAAACTTTTAGATAGAAGAATATAGATATATTCTTAATATTGTCGACATACTCAATATTGACAATAAGCTTCTTATTGTAGGCATTATTTTTCAGAAAAAACTTTTTTGTACAAATAATAAACAATAGCTGTATTAATAAAAACAACTATTAGCTTAGTGATACTTACTTCTTTAACTAATTCATATATTTCAAATGGCACAAGCGAAGATGTCACAATTAATGTAAAATATTCAGCCCATTTTTTCTTGGCAAGTAAACCAATCCCTTCAATAAAAAAGAAAATAGAATAAAAAATAGCACCAAAGCCAATCATTTTTTTGTGGTCTATAACAAAGTCAATTTTATCAAAAACAGAATCAATAATATTTGGAGCTATATCTCTTAAATAAATCCAATTTTGAATTTCAGCGACATGACCATCATTAAAAAAGGTAATAAGACTAACACCTAAAATAATTAGAATTATTCCTTTTATTAGCTTAAAAATAGCAATTAATAATAGTATATCATCTTGCTTCTTCTTTTGATCCATCAGATTTAAATTATTCTTCTTCCCACTCTTCATCAGGATCAATATCATGTATATCTTTGATGTTTTTTAAATCCTTTAATTTTTTATCCAAAAAGAATAAATCAGGAGTATCAGAATTAATAAACATTTTTTCACCTTTTTTAAAAAACGGTGTAGTATGAATTGAACGTTTAAAATCAGTGATACGTCTAAGTACCTCATCAAGGGTTTCTTTTACTATAATCTTTTTTTCAGTTCTAAGACTAAGTATGGTATTTGGCATTTCTTCAATAAACTCAATTAGATCAGGATTTACCAAAAACTCTTTGTTATCAAGACGTGTTAGACGTATCATAGTTTATCTCTCTTTACTCTTTAAGCGAGGGTTAAAATTTCAAAGCCATCATCAGTTACAACTAAAGTATGTTCAAATTGAGCGGAGAGTGATCCATCTGTAGTTACAGCTGTCCATCCATCTTTTAATATCTTCATTCTATGAGTTCCAATATTAATCATTGGTTCAATAGTAAAAGTCATTCCTTTTTTCAAAGTCATTCCAGTTCCTTCTTTACCATAATGTAAAACTGTAGGCTCTTCATGAAAACCTCTACCTATTCCGTGACCAGTAAAATCTCTAACGACAGAAAAATTATTACTTTCTGCATGAGTTTGTATTGCATGACCTATATCGCCAAGTTTTGCTCCAGGCTTTACAACTTGTATTCCTTTCATCATAGCTTCATAAGTGACATCTACAAGTCTTTTTACTTCTGGCTCAACTTTACCAACAAGATAGGTTCTATTGGTATCTCCATGAAAACCTTTATAAAAGTAGGGAAAATAATCAGTGGATTTTTTTTCTTTTAGATGCCTGTTAATATCATCTATTGTAAAATCACCTTTATAAACAGTAATATCTATATTGACAATATCACCATTTCTTAATTTGTGCTTTGATGAAGGAATACCATGACAGATAACTTCATTGACAGATGAACAAATACTTTTAGGAAACCCCTTATAATTGTAGGGAGAAGGATAACATCCTTTACTAAGAATAAACTCATGGCATAATCGATTTAATTCGATAGTTGTTATTCCAGGTTCAATATGTTTTTCAATCATGACAAGAGTTTCAGCAGCTATTTTACCGCTTTCTCTCATCTTAATAATATCATCATCAGTTTTTATTGAAACCACAGCTTCAAAGTCCTCTCAAAGAAAAAATTTATTTTTACTCTAGTTATTATACTAATAATTAATTGGTTTGCATTTTTTCGATATTAAATTTTAAGGTTAATATACTATATATCACTAAATAAAAAGGTCAATTTCTTCGCCTTCCATAGCCATATATGTTTCAGAAAATAGTTTTTTTGTTTCTAATAAAATAGCATCCAGATTATCATCTGTATGTCTTGGATCATGATGGAATAAATAAAGCTTTTTTACATTAGCTGCTTTAGCTACATCCGTAGCCATTTCCATTGTACTGTGTCCGAATCCTTGTGATGAGTTATATTGTTCATTGGTATATTGAGCATCATGTATTAAAATATCCACATCTTTTGAAAATTTAACAAGCCTACTATCAGGACTTTTATAGCCTTCTATATCTGTCGCAAAAACCATTGTTTTAGACTTATATTCTATTTTATAAACTAATGTTCCATCACATGGATGAGCATAACTTTGATGAACGTATATTTTTACTGCGTCATCAGGAAAAGGTACTGTTGGTCTAAAAATGTTTTGTATTTCAGGCTCTTTTATTCCTTTTTTCAAAAGAATAACATCACCTTCTTTTATATTTTTAACATCTCTCATCGAATGTAAATTGTCAAACTCTACAGGAAATAATGGAGAGTGCATCGACATAGATAAAGCATTTTTAAAATCATTATCGTCATATTTAGCACCAAACATATAAAGCTTAGTACTACCAATAAAAATAGGGGTAAAAAATGGTAAACCTATTAAATGATCAAGATGAGTATGTGTGAACAACATAACTGCATTCATTGGATTATTTGCACGAACATTTTCATCCATTGCCATGAATGTTGACATCATTTCTTGACCAAGACTGATTATTCCTGTACCTGAATCAAATATTATAAGATGTCCATCTACTCTAACTTCTATACAGGTAGTATTGCCACCATATCTTAAAGTATTTTTTCCTGGAACTGGGATACTTCCTCTAACTCCACGAAACTTTATTTTAAATTCATCGTTCATATTTTGCTATCTTACTTATGTGACCTATACTACTGCGTTTTAGATATAAAAATTACAGAATATATCAATAGTTGTATATTATCACTAAAAAAATAAAGAATATGTATATGATGCACATATCATCTATTAATGAATATATCGTAATCACAAAGTATACTCTAAACTTTTTATAAATAAACATATTTTAGCAACAGATGAAGAGGATAATTTTTTAAATTTTTCTTTATTCGTCTTCATTTGTGTAATTCGTGTCAAAAAATCTTATTTGTTTAAATTATAATTTTAAGGACTTGGATTAATTGGCTCTGTTCTTATAGCTATGTCGAGATCTTCCCTCTTTAAGTCCTTGGCATAAAGAACAACTTTTATTTGCAGATTACTTTCAAGTTTGACTAAAGTTGCATATTCTAGTTTTTGGTAATTGTTATTTGTTATTGCAATTAAATCATATTCGCCTGGCTCTATATTTGTATCAAGCCTAAAAATAATGTTATTTGATTTTGGTAAGACTTCAATATTAGCAATTAATTGTCCTGATTTTTGTAAGCTCATTTTTAAGTTTTCTATCTTTAATTGTTGATTGTCAATAGATTTTGTTGTAAACGAATTTATATCCTGACGAATCAAATTATCAGGAAAATTAATATTAAATCTAAGATTACTGATACCTTTTGTTCCTGGTCCAAACTCATTAATACCTTTAGAACCTGGGCCAAAGTTATTTATTCCCTTTGAACCAGGCCCAAACTCAACACGAAAAAAATTATCTATAATTATTGGTGATGTTGATGGTATAGGCAAAGGTGTAAAGTTACTTGATATTGGTGATGGAGTAATTATTGTAATATTATCGTCTTTACATGATGATAATAAACACATTAAAGAGAGATTTATAACCAAAATATTTTTTTTATTCATGTTGATATTTCTCCAATAATTGGTTTATTTCACTAAGCTTTAATTGCCATAGAGTTTTTAATTCTTTGTTTTTTTCAGATTTAATAACTTCTATTAGTGTTTCAGGCTCATAATCAAGAGCAATAGACAAATTATTTAATGCTTCTTGCAAAAATGGTTCATTCTTTTTATCTTCATATCTTAATACATAATAGCCAACTTTAATAAAATGTGTTAGCCAATTAGGCTCAAGAATATTAATTGAATTTATTAAAAAAAGTGCCTCATCAAATTGCTTTAATTTACAGTGAGTATAAGCATGAAAGTATAATGCCTCTTTCAAAGCTTTTTCTGGTAAATCACCTCTTTCAGAATGAGAAATGATACTTCTGTAAGTTGATAATGCTAATTTGAAACATTCATTTATTTTGTTTTTAATGATTTCAGATTTGTAAGATATTTTACCTGATTTTAAAAATGCTTTTAGTAAATTAGTTAAGTTTTCATTTTCTGGTTTTACTTTTAAATCAATTTCGTTTTTTATAAAAAACTGTAAAGCATCAGCTATATGATATGTACATCGAGCATATTCATCAAGACAATAAATATAATCAGGCATTATAAACAAAGATTTTTCGAGATAGAGCTTTGATTTTAATAGATTCTCAAGACTATTTATGGTATTATCATTTTGTTCCTTCAAACCTTTACTAAAATAACAAATACCAATATTCATTAAAATATCTGCTTTAGTAAAAATAAATTCATCCGAGCAACCTTCAAGAGCAAGACTAAAAGCTTGTATGGCAAAATCATAATTACCTGTTATACCTGCAACTTTGGCTGTACGATCTTGTAAATCAATGAAATTAGAAGAGTAATGATTGGCACTTTTTAATAAATCTAAAGCTTCATCTTTTTTATCTTCCAAAACTAAAATTCTAACTAAATTATTAAAGTTTTGTTTATTAGGATCTTTTTTATATTTTTCTTTTGAGATATCCAAATTAGTTAATTTTAATGATTCTTTTAAATTACTTCTCACAGCAAATTCAAAATCATTAGGAACTCTTTTATAGATTAAAAGTAACTCACCCTTTTCTTGAGGACTAAGCTTCAAGGTAAGGGAAATTAAATCAAGCAAATGTACACTTGGACTTTTTACACCTGATTCAATAAGTGACATATATGACTCACTACAATTTATCTCAGGATCAGTTGTCATCATTGCACTAATGAAACTCTTTTGTGT
>JACMQJ010000614.1 GCA_014377055.1 Candidatus Sericytochromatia bacterium | reverse complement strand
TAACAATGATAATATTTGCTTCGCTTCAGAATAATTCTATGAAAGAAAATTATAAAATGATCACTTTGTTTGGTCGTAAGCAACTTAAATCTTAGTATTATAAAAGTTTATTTTCAGCGATTATTTTTAGAAAAAACGTCATATAACACAGGCTATCTGAAATATACATCGGCAAGGAATAATGGCATAAATATTGTATGTGCCGAGTACATCAGATAGCTAAAACGTTAGTTGCAATATAAAAAAATAATTTAAATATTATTCAACATCTGTAAGAACATAACTTTATTTATATTATATTTTTACAAAAGGAATAAATAAAATGCAGAGAATCTCTAAAAGAACACTCTCAAGCCTATTAACAACAGTTTTCGTTGTATCATGTACTAACCAAGTTCATAATATTGATGATGGTAAATTTTCTACTAAATCGGTTTCAGGATTAAATCCTACCGCAATTCCATCATCCATTCTATCAAAATCAGAAATAGATGCAAGATTAAATGCAAAACCTAATCTTAATGCACCTGTCATGGAAAAAGAAATAAATATGACAAGTAAATTAGAAGATGAAAAAGAAATAACTTTTGGTAATCCCTCTGTAGATGAAATGGATGAAAACTCTACATCTATAACAGTTATTTATCATAATTCACATAAAATGAGAATAAGAAATGGATCTAAAAAAGTTTTATCTTTAAATAACTCTAATGAAGTTGATAAAATTAATACTGTTTTAGATAAATATAAAGTTGTTAACAAGAATACAGAGGTTAAATCTATTGATGAGGAAAATAAAGCAGATGAAGATGAAACAAGAATTTCAAAAATATTTGTAAAGGGTAAAATACCAAATAGACAATCAATACATTACTATGATTTTCCAAAAGGAACAGATTTTAAGTCATTATTAAGAGAATTGAGATCATTCAGTTCAGTTAGAAGTGTTTTAGTAAATGGAATTCTTAAACCAGATTATACTTCTACTTTATTATCAAGAAATACACCAAGTGGAACAGGTATTTCACCATCTTATCCAAATATAGCACCAACAGATCCACTATTTACACCTGGAAGTGAATCAAATGATTGGTGGTATTTTAAAAGACATAGAATATTTGAATCATGGGGATTATATGGAAGTACGATAAAACCTAAAATAGCTATTATAGATGGGGGGCTTGATATTACAGCAACTAACTTAGATAAACCAACCTATTCCAATGGTTTTTCAGTAAACGTTAATAGTTCTGGCCAACTTTATGAAACTCAGGGTGATGTTTCTGAAACTGACGGTCATGGAACTACTATGGCAAGTGTAGCTGGATCTCAAAAAAATGATGGATTTGGTTTAGCTGGAGTTTTACCAGGTGTTATAATTTTGCCAATAAAAGTATCTCAATCTGGTACAGATAGGTATAGATGTTTATCAAGAGCAATAGATTTAGCCGCCAATGATTCTTCTGTTGATGTTATAAATATGAGTTTGAATGACGGGCAAAGTCCAAATAATCATCCTCTTACATATATTCCAGGTATTAAATCATCAATAGTAAATGCGGTTAGTTTAGGTAAAGTTGTTGTAATAACAGCAGGTAATGATGAGAGATCTTTAGATGCTGACGGTATACAATCATTAGCTGGAGTTATTGTCGTTGGAGGATCTGAAAATGATACAACTACAAATAGGTCTATTGCATGGCAAAGAGGCTATTCTAGTAGTTTTGATCCTAATGATGGAACAGGAAGCAATTATGGTAATCTTGTTGATATTACAGCAGGTGCTAGAATACTTGCTTATAATACCTTTAATTATAACTATGCTAGTACACTAGGAACTTCAGTTGCCGCTCCTATGGTATCTGTAGCTGCTGGGATGGTTAAAAAATTTGCATCAGCAAATGGAAATAATTTAACACCAGATCAAATTAAAAGTATCCTTATTGGAACAGCAACAATAGGAGGATATAATCCTGGTTATGGTCCAACTAAATCAACAAGATATTATGGTAAGAATTTGAATAATTCATCAATAAATGTTAATGGTCAAGCAAATATTAGAGATTTAAACATATTTAATGCATTAATAGTAGCAAGAAATATTGGTCAGTATGAGGCAATAACGAGAGTATTTAATTCTGATGATAACATACAAGCTACTTCAGGATTAGATTGGGCAAATTGGTATGCTTATGAAGAATACAAAAATGATGCTTTTTATGGGTTAAGTGGATTAAATGGTAATACATTAAACTTTAGAACATATAATATTTCAGGTGGTTATGCTTTCGGTTATCAAGTTTATAAAAATAAGCAACTTAATAATGAAGCTTTTGATGGATTAGCAGGTATTATTGGTGCGAATAATAACGCAGGAGCTCCTGCTAACGTATTTTTAGCCCCATACAATTTCCAAATAAAATATTAAATAGTGGATTAATTATCCACTATTTTCACATAATTTAAAAGTTAAAGGAGATAAATTATGCAAAATAAACTTAGGTTAAATATATTTTTATTATCTATTTTATTACAATCTTGTTTTTTTAGTTCTAATGTATCAAATAATGCTGATAAAATCAATGATATTCCAATATTGAATACTAAACCTACTGAATCACCTAAATTTGAGAAACCAAATGAATCATTAATAAAAGATAAAAAAACAAGTATAGATTTTTCTGATGATAAAAAAATACTACTTTATAAGAATATAAATGGGTCACAGCAGTTAAATTTTACTGAATTAAAAGTAGATAGAAACGGAAATGGACTTATTCTGTATGGAAATATGTTGAGAAAAATAGAAAACTATATAATTTCAGATATAGAAAAAAAATTATATAATTTAGATGATTTAACAAAAAAACTTTCATTAGATTCTGCTTATAATCATAAAATAAATATAAATAGTAAAGGAGATGGATTTATTACATTCAATGTTAGCCAATCTTGTGGAAATACTGACTTAATTAGAATATGCCCTATTCCAAAAAAATACTATATAAAATGTAAAGATTATAAAGTAATATCTGAACCTAAACAAGATTATTTTGATGAAATATCCATAGATGAAAGTGGAAATGGTATTTTGTATACTTATTCAAATGTAAAGTATGTAAAATCTACTAGTGAAAATAAAACGTCTAATAATATAACTTTCAGAAAAATAAATAAATTTGATATATCTGATAAAGAAGAAGTAATTGAAAGTCTAAATTCTTTAGAATTTAACTATAAAGCACCCCATCTTATACTAAGTCCGAAAGGAGATGGTGAAGAATTCTATTTTGATGATTCTACTAACATCCCAATACTGTACATGAGAAGTATATCTAGTTTTATTCCAGACAGGACGTACATTAATAAAGGTCAATTTAGTCCTGATTTTTATCTTGGAGTTAGCCAACAACAAGACAAATATAATTCTTCTTTAAACACAAATAATTTAGATGAAAATGGAAATGGTTATTTACATTTTAGAACAAAAGATCAAAAAATGAATGTTATTCCAATAGAAAAATTTATTCTTAAATCAGAGAAAAGTTTTATTGTTAATTTAAATGTTTATCCAAAAGAGCTAGATAAAAATGGAAATGGAACTATTTTCCATACTAATTCTTCAAAAGAGAATGTTTATGATTTAGAAATTCAGAACATTTTAAATTATATGCCAACAGAAAAAAAAGTTATAAAGAATTTTATAAACAATAATTCATTAACTGGTTTTCCAACTAAGATATTTTTAGATTATTTATCAAAAAATGAAAAAGGATTTATTGTATGGAGTGAACAAAAAGATGCAAATACTAGTGAAATTTATCTAAAGTATATGAGTGATTTTAGTTTTGATGAATAATAAGAAATTAGGACAATACAGTCATCTAACATTGTGTATACGGTTCGTTAGTTACAATATAAAAAAATAATTTAGTGAATATTTTTAAAAATAAATAATAAATAGTTTCAGAGTATTTTGGTTTTTAACTACTGATATTTAAGAGCTGATTTAAGTGTAGTATTTATCAAAAAATATAATTGGTTTCAGTTAATACAGTTTTAAGTTACACAAGCTAAAAGCTAACTTAGTGAGAGGGTTTTATATAAAAATAATAAATAATGGTTTGGTAGTCATCCAAGTAATATTCAAAACTAAAAGCTAATTAAAGTATAAATTTTTATAGAATGATAAAGAAATAGTTAGCCAGACGGTCAACTCTTAAAGCTAAAATCTAATCATAGCAAAAGACTTATATATAAAAAGAATAAATAATGGTTTGGTAGTCATCCAAGTAATATTTCCAAAAATAGTTAAAAAATGTTAAGCGTATAAGTTATAATTGGCTTATCTGTTAGAGCTTCGACAACTTTAATAGATAAAAGCAAATGTTAGCGAGCTAAAGACTAAAATAAATGATAAAAAAGCAACTAACACAGGCTATCTGTCTATACATCGGCAAAGGAACAATGGCATAAATATTGTATGTGCCGAGTACAGCAGATATCTGATACGTTAGGTGACATTAGAATAAAGAAAGAAATATAATTAAAATAAAGGTAAAAAATTAAAGTGAAAATAATTAATTTATTGATAATACAAATTATTATTGGTATTTTTATTTGTAATTGTTCTAATCAAGTAAATATGCTAGAGAATAAAAGTGTACCAACTAATCAACCCTCAAATTCAGCTATACCAACAATATTTCCTTCTATAAATTTTGTTGACAAAAACAATTTACAATCCCCAACTTGTCAAAATCCAAATGTTATAACAGGAAATATTTATTCAAATAATAAAGGCGTTGTAAATTATTCAGATGATTTAAAGGATTATTTAGAGGCACTAAAAGATGAAGTTCCTCTTGAAATTGTTGAAATTACTTATAATAACAAAATATTGAAAAGTAATGCTAGGGGAGTTTTTAGTTTACCTAAATCAGATATTAAAGAAAATACAAAGTTTAAATTTTCCAAACAAGGTTACATACCTTTTGAAACCTTTGTTTCTGATAATTGTTTACTTCATATTGGACTTTCGCCTTTATATGAAAATGAATTAACAGCAAAAGATATTAAATTTAGAGGAAAATTCGGTATAAGCTCGACGTTTAGGGAGTTGCCAGAATCTTTCACATTAATTAAGCAGGACTCTCAACAACCTTATAAACTAGGTTACATTATTATTGATAATTCTGAAAAAGCTAAGAAAATAAATCTGGGAGAATTCCAGGATAAAGAAATGGTAATAGAGAATATTGATTTTAATAAAGAAATGGAAATAATTTTAAGTGATGGTCAAGAATTTGGTACCAACCTCGCTATTGTTGATACTGTTATGGAATCAGACAGAAATTTGATTTTATCCTCTCATAAAGGTATAAATAAAACCTTATTACCAAAACATGGGTCAGGGCCATCTGGTGATTCTTTTGCTATACAAATACAAACAATAATTGTACCCAAGTCAGATAAAGAGATTATTTTGAATTTAAGTAAAGAAATTAAAATAAATTTATTAAAATAATTGATTTAATAATGGTTAATCAGAATTAGAATAATAGTTGGTTGAATGTTGTTCTTAAATTCGCTAGGCGTTAATTAAAGTGGTAACAAAGGTTTTAGATAATAAATACTTTAAAAGTTAAATTAAATGCTAAATGTTATAATAAAAATAAAAAGCTGGCTCAGGCCAGTAAAAAAATAATAAAAAAGAATCACATAACAAATGCTATGGTGACATGAATCGGCGAAGAGCCTACCATGTCACATAGCTGGAACGTTATCTGAACATTTAGTAATAAGTTAATGATTGTTTATTAATAAGAATATGTTAAGTCTGTAAATAGCATATTGAATAAATAATATTAGGAAGTATATAAATTTTTTTAACATAAGTGTCTTTCAAGTCTGATATATCAATATTTATAGTAGCTAGAGGTTTTAGATGAAACAACAAAGAAATCTATAACCCACATTTATTTTAGCAAAATATTGTATTTAATTCTTAATAGAATAGTAGCATCTTACTCGATCTGAAAAATACTTAAAAAATAAACAACCAGAAAAAGCTATTTTTATTTCTTAGAAGGCTTCATGTAGTTGAAGGTTTTAATGAAACTGATAGAAAAGAAACAAGAGAACTTTATGAGAGTGAACAAAATGAAGGTGAAAAGCGTTTTGACTT
>JACMQJ010000122.1 GCA_014377055.1 Candidatus Sericytochromatia bacterium | reverse complement strand
TGTTTTGGGGCTAACTTGTTTTGGTACTGCTCAAGCTCATGTTAGTGTTAATAACCAAAGTCATGAGATTTTGCATACATGGAAAAATACTTCTACAAACCAAGAAATAAAAGCTTCTTTTTTGGCATTTATAAAAAATACTATTTATTTGGAAAAAGATAATGGCAAGATCGAATCTATTTTATTAAGCCAATTATCCAAATAAGATTATAAATTTGCTAAAAATAGAATAGAAAGTATCAAAAAAATAAACATTTCACCAACATTAATTAATTTTCCAGAGTATAAATCAAATAACTTTTTGAATAGATATAACGCAGATAATTATTTAACTGAAAATGTTTCATTTAGCGTTCTTTTTATCTTATTGTTTTTTATAATTTTTAAATTAGGTATTTTAAAAAGTCTAAATTTAAAAAGGTCTTTTACAGGTCTTGTATTTGCTCCATCTATTGTTTTTTTATCATGTTCTTCTTATGTAAATACAAAAAATGATTCAAATAGTCCAAAAAATACCAGTGATACATTAACTGCAGCCTTTGATTCATTTAAAGATCGTATAAAAACAAGAAAGGATAATGATTATTTTTATATTGAATCAAATGGAATTCCAGATCATCAAATGATGGTCGGTATTACAAGTTGGCAACAACAAGTTCCTCTTCCTCAAAACTATTCAGGAACTAATGCTTGGAGCATACCTTTAAATCCTGTTTTATCCGATAATCCCGTTTCTACAAAAGATCATTTCTACAGAGGAGCGATTGCTGTGGCAGTTAACGGAATTCCTATTTTTAATGCTTTAAACAATAGAGGTGATGATGCCTTACTTGCTGGCGAATTAGATAAATGGGGTGGACATTGTGGCAAAGCGGACGATTATCATTATCGTATTGCACCAATGAATCTTGAAAAAATAGTTGGTAAAAATAAACCTATTGCTTATTCTTTAGATGGATTTGCTATTTATGGTTCAACTGAGCCTGATGGATCTAGTGTAAAACCTCTTGACGAAAATAATGGTCATTTTAATAAAAATAAAATTTATCATTATCATGGTACATCAACTTATCCTTATACTATTGGCAGAATGAGAGGTGTAATTAAAACAGATGGAGAGCAAATAATACCACAACCTAGATTAACACCAACTAGACCTTCTTTAGAACCATTGAGAGGAGCTGTAATAACTGATTTTAAAGTAAAGGGAGAACAATCTTATTCACTTGAATATACAATTGATGGCAATAAAAACTATGTAAATTATGGCTTAAATGGTAGTGAATATAAATTTGACTTTGTTGACTATTTGGGTAAATCGACAACAAGTATTTTTAAAAGTAATAATTAAAAAATCTCTATGAGAAAATAAAAAGTATCTAATTATAACAAGGTTTTTAAACACCTTATTATTTCTTTTTTGGTTTACAGCCTGTTGAGCAACTAGTACCACAACTTTTAGCAGACGATTTTTTTCTGTAGTGTAAAAAGTTCTCACACTGTCGATTATTGGTAAAGATGCAAGATTTCTTCTTAACTGATGGATTTGACAATCGAAAAATATATCATAAAATACCACAACAAAAACATCTTAAATTATTCTCTAATAAGACCTAATACTGGATTTATTTTGGATATTTTTTCTAAATCTGATATTAGCATACTCTCATATCCATTAACTTCAATAATTCTTGGTGGTCCTTTTTGATCATTTTCAGTAATAATAGTTGGTG
>JACMQJ010000121.1 GCA_014377055.1 Candidatus Sericytochromatia bacterium | reverse complement strand
TTGTTCAGGATTTTTTTGTAATTCACTCATGAATGTTTCCATATTATGAGCTGCTTGACCTACTTTACTAATACCTAAAGCATTAGAATCACCTTTAATTGAGTGTATTTCTCTAAAAATACCTTCTAATGAAGCTTTTAATTCTGACTTTTCAGCTTCAAGGTCAAAGAGTATATTATTAATATTATTGATATGCTCAACAACTTCAACTGCATAAAGCTCTTTTATTTCATCTGAGATCTCCATATCTTCAGACTCTTCTTCATTTGAATTATTTTCAGTTATATATTTATTATCTTCATCTACTTTTTCTTCAAGATGCTTATCTATTAATTTTTTTATTATTTCAACATAAACAAACAGATGTTCAATAGTTTGATTATTAAATTGTTCAGGATGAGTTTGTAATTCGCTCATAAAAGTTTCCATTTCATGAGCTTTTTCGGCAGCTTTTTCAAATCCTAAAGCATTAGAGTCACCTTTAATTGAATGAATTTCTCTATAAATTTCTTCTATGACATCATAACGACCTAATTTACCCTCTTCTAGAGCAAATAGTAACTTATTTGCAGAATCTATATGTTCTTGTGATTCAATAATATATATTTGTATCATTTCGGGAGAGACATACAGTTCTTCATCAACAATTATTTCATCACGATCCAGGCTATTAAAAAAATAATTAACAAATATTTCAATATTTTCGACATAACCAAAAATTTGATTAATTGACTCAACATCCAATTTTCCTGAGTCTTTTTTTATTGAGCTAAGACAACCTTCTAATTGAAAGGCTATATTAGCTATTTCCAAAAAATTAGCTGTATTTGAATTAGATTTTAGTGAATGAGTTAGTCTATAAATCTGGTCAAGACTAGAATCTTTATCCTGAGATTTATTGTGCTCCAAGTCAAGTAAGATAGATCTTACTTTAGTGATATAAGCATTACTTTCATCAACATAGTCTTGTCTTAACTTTTCCATAGTTTCTTCATTCACATTCATAATTTAGTTATTTCCAGCAAATGCAATCCTTCTCATTGATTCTTCAAGCTGTTCCAGACTTGTTTTTTGTTCAATTGATGAACTAGAAATCTGGAAGGCTGCCTCAGACGAGTTTTGAATCGAATAAGAAAGTTTTTCAATAGTTTCACCAGCTACTTTTGATAAGCTCACACCCATTTCAGCAAGCTTACTAGCGTCTTCGGTTAACATTACTGAGGTATTGGTGAGATCCTGAATTTCGTTAAGTATTTCAGAAATCCTTTTTGTTGCTTCTTTAGATTCTTCAGAAAGATTTTTAATTTCATTGGCAACAATGGCAAAACCTTTGCCATAATCTCCAGCCTTTGAAGCTTCAATAGAGGCATTAAATGCAAGGAACTTTGATTGTTTGGCTATATCATCAACGGTTGAAATAATTTTACTGATAGCTTGAGTTTGAGCACTAAGTTCGAGAATTTTACCTGCAACAGCCTCAATCTGATCTTTAATTCTTTGAACACCTTCTACTGAATCAGAAACCGCTTTTTCTCCATCTGACGAAATATCAACAGCAAGCGAGGCGGCTTCGGCAACTATTCTAGCATTATCAGAAACTATTTCTGAGTTTTGTTTAATTTGAGTTACAGACGTGGTAGTTTCTTTAACGAGTGCTTCCATATTAAGATTGTTTCTTTCAGCAACATTTTTTGCACCTTCTGTTTCTTGTACTAAGTTTCTGATATTGTTAATCATTGCATTAAATGAATTACTTAAACTTTCTAGCTCATCACCTGTTTTGGAATTAACTTGAACATCAAGATCACCATTAGCAACTTTTTTTGCACCTGCATCAAGTTGTTTAACAGCATTAACAATACTAGTAATAAAATAAGTACCTAAGCCTAGAAGTAATAAGGTTAAAATTATAACCCAAGTTAAAGTTCCAACTTTACTAGAATTAAATCTAGCAGCACGTTCATTCAAAAGCTTATTTTCAGCTTTTAATGAGCTATCCCATAATGAAAATGATGATTCAATAGCTTTTGATGAAAAATCTCCTATTTGAGTATAAGGAACATTTATTTTTTCTGTTCCGATTATTTTGTCATTAACAAAACTTAGAAAGCTTTTTGTTGCATTTTGATTCTTTGTTACATTACCATCAAGCTCTGCTTTTAATCCTTTGTCATTAGAATTATCATAGGCTGTTTCGTGATCTGTTTTTATGTCACTTAAGTTTGAGTTGATCAAACCTGTTAAAACAACTATCTGAGTTTTTTCCTCGGCTGTAACTGATTTTTTTAGAGCAACTTTTTCTGTTAAAGATTGAAGTTGAAAAATCAAATCTGAAATAGCAGGTATTTTTACAAGCGTTGCATCCATTATATAAAATGTATCAAGATCAGGATCTAAGATAAGATTTGATTCATTACCAACACTTACTATGATGTCACGTAACTGAGCAATTAACTTATCGTGCCTATCATCACTTTGAGTGGCAGTAAAACCTTCTGATTTGTTTTTAAAACTAGACCATGAAGATTTGAATTCAGATATTTTTTTGTTACTTAGTTTAAAATCAGTACCAAATTTTTTACTCAATTTATCTAATTCATTAATATCATGTTGTATATTATCTTGTATTGAGATAAGTGCTGTTGCTGAAACATTACCAACAACTTTTTTTCTGTACTGAATGATTTTATGTTCAGGTAAATTTTCAAGCACCTTTCTAAGAGGTACTAAATATTCATTACCATAAACTTCTTTTTGCTCAAAATCAATAGAAATATTTTTTTCCGAAACTAGCAAATAAAGTAATACTACTATTGGAATACATAATACAACGAATAAAGTCGTTAACTTTGACGCAATACTTAATCTCATCTAAACCCTCCATTAAAATTTTTTGTTGCTATTATTGGAACAATACAATCTTTTACAAAATAAGTTATTTTTAGCTTGAATTAAAACATATATATCTAAAAAAATGTACTGAAAAATCAAATTTATTTCTTAAGAATTGTTATTATTTATGATCATTAAATCATCATTCATTATTGAATCAATATTCAATATGTTAACCATATCTTTATCAACACCTTTAATATATTGATCCATTTTAGGGTTTTCAGAATTTGAAAAGGCATATATATCGGCTTTGCTAAGCAAAAGTGTATCTTCTATATTATCAACAATTACACCAAATTCGATGTTTTTATTCTTTAAGCGAAACATTTGATAATTATCTCGTTCAGCAATAGCTTTATTACCAAAAAATAGAGAAAGATCAGTTATAGACAAAATATCACCTCTTATATTAACGATACCCTTGATAAATTTTGGCACACAAGGTATTTTCTTTGGCGAAATCTCACTATGTAGTTCTTGTATGTAAGACTGCTCAACAGCATATCTAATATTATTTACATTAAAGGTCAAATAAGTTATTTTATCGTTTGATTTTTGTTCAACTAATTTTGTTGCTTGCGATAAATTGTCAGTTCTTTTGGTTAATATTTCATTTTCTTCTTCATTAAAATTAATTTTAATTTTATTCATTCAATAACCTCTAAATTATTTAATGCTATATCTATACATTCTTCCAAATCGTTTTTAGTCATTTTTGTTATTTCCAAAACCCTATCATCTTCTTTTTCTACCAAGCTTTTAGCTTTTTTAAGATGATAAATAACTTTCTCAGAAAATTCTTTTTTGAGTAAAATATTACTGTAGCTATAATGAAAAAGTGCTGATATTGTATTTAAAGTTAAAGCTTTTTCGATATAAGTAATGGATTTATCCAATTCATCATTTATAAAGTAAATAAAACTTTTAATATAATATGCAATTGATTCATTGTTATTATAGGCTAAAATTTTATCACATAATTTTAATGCCAGCTCAAATTCGTTACTACTGGTTAGTTCCAAAGCTTTTAATAAATAAAAATCACTATTTTTATTTAAGTCTTCAAAATTGTTGTAAATAAATTCTAAATTATTGCTTTTTGTTGTTTTAATAGATTCGTTTATTTTTTTATCGGATTTAATTTTATCTTTTGCAAAAATAGAGATATTTTTGGTTTTAGCTTGAGTTTTATTAGTTTTAAGAGCATCAGGTTTTGATGCACTCAAAGAACTGCTAATTTTTTGTTTGGTAAAAATAAATGTCTTATTTATTTGATTAATCTGTAATTTATCTGACTTAAAAATATTTAACTCTTGGGCGGCTGGTATAATACATCCACCATTAGCTATTAACTCAGAAAGCCTTGAAACTATTTTATGAACTTCTGATTTTTCAAAATACATCAATGTATTTCTACAAAGGATAATATCAGGTACACCATAAAGTGAAGTTAAATTAGGTATAAAAAGGTCTTCTTTAATATTAAAATGAACAAAGTTAACTATTTTTTTTATTTCATTATTGATTGAATAATTATTATGGGATATAAAATCAAAATATTTTTTATACTTTTCATCCATACCTCTAAAGGACCATGACGAATAAATTGATTTTCTTGCCATTTCCAAAAAATTTGTATTAATATCAAAGCCATAGATTTTAATTGGAATATTTTTTTGATCCAAAATACCCATATCTTTTAGTAT
>JACMQJ010000613.1 GCA_014377055.1 Candidatus Sericytochromatia bacterium | reverse complement strand
GTATCATATTCATATATTGTTGAGGCTGCACGTGCACTTAAATTTATTTAATTTGGTATTATATCTAGCTCTAATATATAGTCCATATACTTGCCAATACTTTGACTATTAAATGAAGTGTAATATACACTATGCCTACTATCTATATGATAGAATACTAGTAAATTTGATTAGTGAAAACCTTATAAGCATTATATGTAAAGACTTCCAGATGTTTTTATCTTTAGTAATTATAAACTATATCTATTTTCACTACGTTATAACTATAATTTGTATCAAAGTAATGGTACAATAGAAATATATAATTAAATGTAATATTGATCATGAAAGAATATACAGCATATCAAGGTAATAAATTTGTTATAGAATGGTACTTTGATGAAAATGAAAATAGCATAGCTCTGGAATATTTTAATAACCTAGAGAATAAACGACAGGATAAAGTTTTTTATCTTTTTAAAAGAATGGCTGATTTTGGAAAGATTAACGACCTTACAAAATTTAGAAATGAAGGTGATGATATTTATGCCTTCAAGCCTAAGCCAGATAGATTCTTATGCTTTTTCTTCAAAGGAAACAAAATCATTGTTACTAATGCTTTTGAAAAAAGAGAAGATAAATTACCTAAAACTGAAAAAGTAAGAGCATTAGAAGCAAAAGAAAATTATGAAAAAAGAGTTACAAAAGGAGAGTATTATGAAGAAGAATAAAACTATTTCTACTTTTGACAGATTAATGAATGATCCTGAAAGAAAAAAACAATTTGATGAAGGTTACAAAGAGTTTTTACTTTCAGAATTGCTTCTCTCAATAATGGAAGAAGATGAAATATCTGTTAGGGCTTTAGCTAAAGAAGCTGGGGTTTCTCCTACTGTTATCCAAGATATTCGTTCTGGTAAAAAAGATAATATTACTCTTAAAAAATTCTCAGATATAATGAAATCTTTAGGATATAAACTTTATGTTAAAAAAGGTAGGAAAAGTATTCCTGTTAGTAATTAATATTTAAATAGTCAAAATATCAGTAATTTAAGTTATGATTGAAATTAATTATTGTAGTAAGAGAAAAATTTTATGACTACTATTGTTCTCGAATTAGATGATGACCTTCTTGATAAAGTTATGGAATCTCTAAAAGATATTCCCAAAGATTCTAATATACTATTTTAAGTTATATTATATCTATACAACTTTTCGGGTATACTCAAGACTTTTTTAAATAATAAAAAAGTGTAATACCTAATTTTGTTAGGCATTACACTTTTTGTAAAGTAAATCTATAAGCCGAGTTCTGTTCATACCCTAGGATATGCAGCGATTATCTATCTTGAACATTTGTTACCAAATATTTCTAGCGACTGTACCAAGAGAATCAGCGGGCAACCTCAACTTCTCTTATTTGTCTTGCTCTGAACGGGGTTTACCTAGCCAATTAGTCACCTAATTGCTGGTAGTCTCTTAAACTACCTTTGCACCCTTACTTGCCAAACTGTATATAATTTAATTAATCTACTTTAATAAATAATATATTTGTTTTCGTCTGTTAATTGTATGTTTATGTATTGTAATACTATATTCTATGATATTTTGATAAAACTAGTCTATTGTGTAATGTAGTTTGTTAACTTTAAAATCTACTACTGTTTTGTGGCAAGCGGTATATTTCTGTGGCACTATCCTCAGGATCACTCCTACTGGTCATTATCCAGCATTCTACCCTATAGAGCTCGGACTTTCCTCATAAACTAAATAATAAAATTTAGAAATATGCAATCGCTCAACTCACTTCACAAGATATAAGATATACTAAGCATCTCCTTTGGTCAATTCTAATTAATGTTTATTTATATATATGATAAATATTTTCTTAAAAATTCAGTAAATTTTTATATTAAATTTATCCAATTTAGTGTTAGTTAAATGTTATATTATTTCAGTTAATATTTAGAAATTTAGATTTAAAGCGAATAAATAAAATGTCAGTTCATGTACAAAAATTTGGTGGAACATCAGTAGGAACGCCAGAAAGGATCAAGCATGTAGCAAGATTAATTCTTGATACAAAGAAGAAAACTGGAGATCAAATGGTCATAGTTGTTTCAGCAATGGGACATACAACTGATGAACTAATTGAACTTGCAAGCAAAGTTTCGAGTGTCAGAAATAATCGAGAAATGGATATGTTATTAGCAACGGGTGAACAAGTTTCTATTTCACTTTTGTGTATGGCAATTCATGAGCTAGGAGCTAAAGCAATATCACTAACAGGTTTTCAAGCACGAATAAAAGCAGAGCAAGTATATTCTAAAGCTAGAATTCTACAAATAGAAACAGAGAAAATAAAGAAGCTTTTGGATGAAGATAATATAGTTGTTATCGCTGGGTTTCAAGGTGTTGCTGATGATACCGAAATAGTTACACTTGGTAGAGGTGGCTCAGATACAACCGCTGTAGCCCTTGCCGCTTCTCTTAATGCTAATGTTTGTGATATTTATACAGATGTAGAGGGTATATATACAGCAGACCCTAGGATTGTTCCTAATGCCAAAAAATTAAAAGAAGTTTCTTATGAAGAAATGCTAGAATTGGCAAGCTTGGGAGCTCAAGTATTACATCCAAGAGCTGTTGAATGTGCAAGCTCTTATGATACTATAATTCATGTTAGGTCTACTTTTTCTGAAAATGTAGGTACTTTTGTTAAAGGGGTGGAAGATTTGGAAGTTAAAAATGCAATAAGTGGTGTGGCGATTGATAAAAATCAGGCTAAATTAGCTTTATTACAAGTCCCTGATAAGCCTGGAGTAGCTGCTAAGTTATTTACAGCTATTGCTGACGGTGGTTATATCGTAGATATGATTATTCAATCGGTTCAAGAATCACAAAATAATGATATTTCTTTTACAGTTGCCAAAGATGATCTTGAAGCTGTATCTATGATAACCAAAAAAGTTGCTGAAGAAATAGGCTGTAAAGCTGTTGTTTCTGATAGTAATGTTGCTAAGGTTTCAATAGTAGGGGCTGGTATGGTTGGACATGCTGGAGTAGCTGCAAGCATGTTTAAAGCTCTTGGAGATGCAGGCATAAATATTCAAATGATCAGTACATCAGAAATAAAAGTTTCTTGTATTGTTGATCTTGATGAATGTGAACATGCAGCAAGAGTGATTCATAACGTACTAATACCGAGTGATATAGCTCAATAATTATTTCAAATCAAAAACAATATTGCAATAAAAGTTAACATTTACTGTGATATTGTTCACCGATATATTTATAGATAAATTTTAGATTAAGGTATAGGACTCAATAACATAAATGGTTCTAGGTTTTACAGTAGAAGAAAATACAAAATATTTTGTATCTAATACACCTGATAGTGTGACTCTGATAGGAGTTACAAAAACTAAAGGAATAGATGATATAAAAAGAGCTGTAGTGGCTGGTATCAAAAATATTGGCGAAAATAAGGTTCAGGAAGCCCTTGAAAAATATCAAGAGCTAAAAGATTTAAATCTTATTTGGCACTTTATTGGTAGATTACAAACTAATAAAGTGAAGAAAGCAGTTGAGATTTTTGATTTGATTCATTCAGTTGATAGAATAAATCTGGCAGAAGAGATTGATAAAGAAGCAAAAAAGCTTGGTAAAAAGCAAAAAGTTCTTTTACAAGTCAACACTTCTGGAGAAGAAAGTAAAGCAGGATTTTCTATTGATGATTTAATTGAATTATTACCTAAAATTGTTCAGATGAATAACTTAGATATTGTTGGTTTGATGACTGTTGCACCAGCAACAGAAGATGAAAATCTGTTAAGAAAGTGCTTTAGTTCTCTGAGAGAACTAAAAGATAAAATAAATGAAAGTAAATATTTTACTCAAGAATTAAAAATTTTATCTATGGGTATGACAGGTGATTATGCAATAGCGATTGAAGAGGGTTCAACAATGATCCGTTTGGGAAGAGCTATTTTTGGTGAAAGAAATTATTAGTTAAATTGTTGTGATTTTGGTGGAGTAAAATTAAGATGGCATACGGTATTTTAGAAAAATTTAAAAATTTATTAGGCTTAAATGAAGAGCTTATTGATGATGAAGAAGAAATGCAACAAGAAGAGGTGCAACAAAATACATCTTCACCTGTACAAGCATCTCCAGTTCCTTCATATATGCCACAGGAAGAAATAAATATTTTTGATGATGTTCTTCAAGAAGAAAAAAGAAAGAAAGTTAGTAGACCAACAGCTTCTTCTAACAATATAATAGATTTTTCGACACCTCCTTCCAATGAAATGGTTATAGTAGAACCAAAAAATTATGATGATGCAATGAAAGTTGTTTCTTTGTTAAAAGCTAAAAAATCAGTTATTGTAAATGTTGTGGGAACATCTCTAACACCTGAAGATACCAATCATATTCTTGATTTTATTTGTGGTGCTGTTTGTGCGATAGATGGTAATCAAAAAACTGTTACCAAAGAAGGCGGAGTTTATTTATTCACACCAGGTAATATCAACATTAATACACTTGAAGCAACAGAGCCACCAAGAATGGTTGATAAATCAGGTAATAACTTATTCTTGACTATTAATGATATTACTTTCAATAAAAAAGTAAAAGTTTCATAATAATTTAAAGTAAAAATTGATCTTAAGATCACCAATATAAATACTTAAAAGTATAATATTGGTGATTTTTGTCATTATTGGATAAATTTTGTTATTATATCTCTATGCAATTGTTCTTGAGGCTAAAATATGAATAAATTAAATAAACGTTTTTTATCATCTCTAATAATATCTTTTTCATGCTTGGCAACCTCTCAAGCTTTTGCTTTCGATCAATATGTGACCATTAAATTTAAAAAGCCTGTTACCAAAAAATTTATCCAAGAATTAAATCAAATGACTAATACAACAGTCGAAAAAGCATTACCTGCAAATACTTACAAACTAAAAATTGGTGGTGTATCTAATAAAAGTACCTTAGATAAATATTCAGAGTTTTTTTTATTAATGAAAAATATAGAAAATGTTAGCCCATT
>JACMQJ010000612.1 GCA_014377055.1 Candidatus Sericytochromatia bacterium | reverse complement strand
GCAAAAGTATAAAATCTTGCAGGTCGATGATTTCCTTCTCTTTTGTATTCTTCAGTAGCTTTGAGTAAATCAAGAGATAATATTTTTTTACGAAAATTTCTTTTATCCATCTCTTTATTTAAAATAATTTCATAGGTTTTTTGTAATTCTGTCAAAGTAAATTTTTTTGCTAACAATTGAAAGCCAACATTAGTATATTCTATTTTGGCACGTAATCTATTCAGGGCAATCATTAATATTTTTTCATGGTCAAAAGCTAGTTTTGGTAAATCGTACGCAGAAAACCATTTTACATCTTTAGCATCTGTATTTGCTATTATATTTAAGTTATCTGAGCTAATCAAAGCAAAATATGCAACTGTAACAACCCATCCTCTCGGATCTCTATTAGGATCACCTATAGAATAAAGTTGTTCTAAATATATATCCTTGACATTTGTTTCTTCAAAAAGCTCTCTTGATGCTGCTATATCTAAGGTTTCATCTTTTTTGACAAATCCACCTGGTATTGCCCACATTCCTTTAAATGGTTCTAAGTTTCTCTCAATTAGTAATACTTTTAAGTCATTATCTTTGATTGTATAAACAACAATATCAACTGTTATTGCAGGTCTTTCATATTCATAACTATATTCTTTTTCTTTATTTTGAACCACAAATACTCAGACACTCCATTTTTTGATGTATTTTATAATTTGAGAGGATGTTTAGTTAAATATCCCTACAATGCTTTATGTTGCAACATATTTACATCGTATTTTACCAAACTGATTGTTATAATTTAGTATAATTCCCTATTATTTCTTCAGCTAATTCTTTCATTGGCTTTCTGGTATCCATACTTAATTTTTGTATCATCCTAAAAGCCTCTGACTCTGTTAAAGATTCATTTTTCATAATCATGCCTTTAGCTTTTTCTACCAATTTACGAATCTCTAATGTTTCTTTTAATTTCCCAACTTCTTTTTGAATAAAGCTCATCTCATTGGCTCTAGCAATAGTAATATCTATAGCTGGTAATAATTCTGATTCTTTAATAGGCTTAATAATGTACGCAAATACACCTAAGCCAACAGCTTGCTCAATTAACTCTGGTTGACTAAATGCTGTAACCATTATAACGGGTATTTTAGGATAATCAGATGACATACTTAATTCTTTTAAGGTTTCTAGTCCATCTTTTTCAGGCATTTTTATATCTAATATTAATAAGTCAGGTAATGTTTTTTGACAAAATGCTAAAACTTCATTACCATTTTTTGCTTCACCAATAACGTTATAACCGTTTTCTTCAAGTATTTCTTTTAAATCCATTCTTATTAAAGATTCATCATCTGCAATAAGAATATTAATATTCTTTTTTTTCATGAATTATTCCGACCTATTTATATATTTTTAAATCATTATATCTGTGTTAATGACATTATGAAAGACAATTTTAATCTAATTTATAGTAAAATTATCAACAAGATGTTATAAAATAATTGGTTATATTAAAAAAATGAAGCAAGAATTATATCAAGAATTAGGTGGATTAGATAAACTTAGAGAGATTATTGATACTTTTGTTGACACAATGTTTGATGATGTAATGATCGGATTCTTTTTTCGTAAGAATAGTAAACAAATGCTTAAGGACAGAGAGTTTGAATTTGCTGCTCAATTTTTAGGTGCGGATGTTAAATACACTGGTAAACCTTTGGGAGCAGCACACAAAAATCATAAAATTAAGAATGGACAATTTTCCAGAAGAAAACAAATTTTTAAGGAAACGTTAGAAAGTTATGATGTTCCTAAACATATCATAGATTTATTAATGGAACATACAGAAAGTTTTAGAGTGCCTATCACCAAAACAAAAAATTCTGATTCTGTAGCTCGACAATCTGATACAAAATTAAGCTAATTTTTTAGTTAACTTTGAGTTAAGAATACAGGCTATGAAGCAACTTTTAGCCAAAAATCAATATACTATATTTATTACTTTTTATTTATAGTTTTTTGGAAGTGTAACAACTAAAGTTTATGGAAAATCTAAGCTCAAGATTTAATATCGTACCAAACTTACTAAAGCCATTACATATTGTTAATAATCCAACAGTTCAAAACACTAATAATAATTCTGGTCATCATTCACTTATTCAGGATGCGTTTACATCAATATCTAGTCATTTTGGTATAGGTTTTTCACCTATTATGCCACTTTCTCTTTTTAGAGATACAGAAATGTTGCAAAAATTGCCTGATGAGATGCTTAATCAAGCTCCTTCTATCTCACAAGTTAAAAATGGTGCAACGATAGGCAAAGGTAGCAAAGGTCAATCAGTAAGCCAATTACAATCTATGTTAACAAAAATGGGTTTTCCAGTTCAAGTCACAGGTGAGTTTGGAGCAACAACAGAAAGAGTGCTTAAAAAATTTCAACAATCTTTTAGTATTGAGCAAACAGGCAAATTAGGGGCAACTACTTTAAAAGCCTTACAATCAGGTTTGAAATCTGTAGGCGATTCTACTGCAAAAAATTTCGCTTCATTGAATAGATTCTTAAATCCTAGTACAGCTTCATCACATCATTTTTATCAATATGATGGTTCAGCTTCTCAACGTGGTAATTGTGGGCCAAGTTCGGCTAGAGTAACATTAGAGGCTATTACAGGTAAAAAATTTAGTATTAATCAAATAAGACAAGCTGCTGGAGTTACAAGCCCCAGAGATGGTGCTTGGGCTATTGATGAAAGTGAATTAAAAAATGCCATAGAAAATTTAAGTGGTGGTAGTGTTAAGCGTTCAGGTAGTGCTTCATTTGATAGCAGAACCTCATTAGTCAACTATCTAAAATCAGAATTAGCCAAAGGTCATGTACCAATATTAATGACAGGCAATAATAGTGGTAGTGGTGGTGGTCATTACACTACTGTTTCAGCAATAGAAAAAGATGGTTCTATACTAGTTGTCGATTCAGCTAAACCTAGAGATGAAAATGGTGGTATTAGTCGTTATTCGCCAGCTGATCTTAGCAGAAGAATAAGCCAGTTACAAGGGTCGACAACTGTTAGTAGCTTTGCTCCAACAAGTATGGCATAATTAAGTAGAGATAAAAAAATGACAATACAAAATAAACTATCATCACTAAACCTTGATTTTATACCTGTTCAATCTAACAAAAATAATGTTAAGCTATCTGGCTTAGACCTTAGCCACCTTGATTCTCATGCTTCTAGTTTGAATGGTGATATAAGTGATGTATCCAGTTTAAGTCGAAAAAATAATAAACCATTCCAGAAAATTAATACTCCTGTCAATGATAACTCACCTAATTTTAATCAAGTAAGAAAAGGAAATGTACTTGAAAATGGTGATCAAGG
>JACMQJ010000120.1 GCA_014377055.1 Candidatus Sericytochromatia bacterium | reverse complement strand
TTTTTAAGGAAAAATAGATCTAAAGATATTTTACAGTTGAAAGAGAATATTACAAAGGCATTCTCACTTATAAGTATTGATGATATTAAAGGATGGTTTAATCATTGTGGATATTCTTGTACTTTAAATTAAAGGGAATAGTAGTATATCGTGATAAATCTCATATAATTAAAAATACCTATTATGATGTGTCTAAATAAAATAAAGTAAAAGCAATAATGACAGGAAAAGGTAAACTAAGATTTGAAAAACTAAAAGATCATCCTACAGAGCCAACAGGTACAAAGGTAAATTTTAGAGATTTTAGTACTCAAGGGGAATCTACTTTAGATATTAAATTTCCATCTGGAAAAAAGAGTTTAAAGATACGTTATGAGTAATTTATTTCAAGGATATATTTATCCAAATAATGAAAAAGTAAAATACTTAGATTATTTTAGGGGATGTTTTGATTCTGTATTCGTCGCTTTTAATCCTTTCTTTAAGATGTCTAACTCTAAAGATAATCAGGATTATCCTGAACCAACTGAGATAACTAAATTTGGAGAAATAGTTAAATGGAAAAGTATAAAAAAAGATTGTGCTTTTAAAACTTATAATGAAATAATTTATGGTATAAGAAAATATTCAAGAGATATTCCTAACAAAGAGTATTTTTATAAGTTATTAGATTATTATTGTAGAAAAAATTATATTTGGGAGCCTTATGATGGAACTTTTTGCGAATTAATTCAGGGAGAAATAAAAAGAATTTTTGAATCAAATCTGTATAAAACTGTTATTGTTCAAGATGAGATTGGTCGTGAAACAGAAGAGATTGAAACATGCTCATTAGAAGAATCATTAGCTAAAAATCACATATCTAATATTTACAGTAAAGACAAAAAAATATTGTTCACCATAGATTGGGATAGTTATTATTTTTTATTTTGTTCTTCAAAAGAAATTATAGAAAAATCGTTAAAAGACTCTTGTTTGGAGGGCTTTTTTAGTACAGATAAAATTGGACATCTTTGGGAATTTGATTCAGAAATTACTGAACTTTATAAAATTAATCATAACTAAAGTTTACTTTTAGCAAGTATCTTCATAATAAAACAATAATAAAAACGTCAGATAACATAGGCGATATGATAGGAATCGTCGAAAGATACTACTACATCATATAGCTGTTACGTAGTGGAGTAAGGACTTATTGCATAAGCCCTCCTATTAAAAAATAAATAAAATATATTTGAGAGTATAAAAAATTGATAAAAGCTGTAATTTTTGATTTTGACGGTCTATTGGTTGATTCAGAACCAATTTATGTTAGTGCCAATAAAAGATTTTTGGCTGAAAGAGGAGTGCAGGATTTTTCTATAATTGAAAAAATCTTTGGTATGCGTGCCGAAGAAACTTTTGTCTTAATGAAAGATACTTTTAAATTGAAAGGTTCTGTTGAAGAGATGATGAATATTAGAAATAATTATATCTTAGAAGATTTTGAAAACGGTAAATTAAATCTAATGCCTAATTTAATAAAAGTACTTGATATTCTACAAGAAAAATATTCTTTATCAATTGGTTCATCATCAAAAAAAGTTCTTTTACAAAAAGCAATGGAAATTCATAACATAACAAAATATTTTCCTATAATAGTTTGTGGTGACGATGTAATCAAAGGTAAGCCAGAGCCAGATATATATCTAAAAGTAGCTGAAAGGTTAAATCTTGATCCATCTGAATGTATTGTCTTAGAAGATGCTCCTAATGGCATATTAGCAGGTAAAAGAGCTGGAATGAGTACTATTGCTATACCAAATGCACAAACAAAACATCTTGATTTTCCCACTCCTGATTATAGAATTCATGGTCTAAAAGATGTACCTGAGTTGTTAGGATTGAGATTTTAAAAGATACTTTAAAAAGTTTAATTTTTATAAGTCAAGGCTATATGTTAAACTTATCTATCTAAAGAATAAAATATAAAAAGGAGCTAAGCTAGTTAATGATTTCCTCAAATGATATAAGACCAGGAACAAATATAAAGATTGATAATGACATCTGGCAAGTAATAGAATTTCAACATGTTAAACCAGGTAAAGGTGCAGCTTTTGTTAGAAGTAAACTAAAAAATCTTAGAACTGGCAATACAAATGAAAAAACGTTTAGAGCTGGTGAAAAATTAGAAAAAGCAAATATTGAGAAAAAAGAAATGCAATTTTCTTATGCTGATGGTAATGACTACATTTTTATGGATAATGAAACATTCGATGAAATGAGAATTAATAAAAGTGAGTTAGGTAATGTTATTCTTTACATCAAAGAAGGAACAAGCGTTAATATGATGTTGAGTGATGGGGCTGTAATTGGTGTAGAACCACCTAATTTTATTGTTCTAAAAATTGTCGAAACTGATCCAGCTTACAAAGGCGATACCGCTCAAGGTGGAACAAAGCCTGCAAAACTTGAAACTGGTGCTGTAGTAGCTGTTCCTTTCTTTGTTCTCGAAGGCGATTCAATCAAAATTGATACAAGAACTAATAGTTACCTTGAAAGAGCTTCAACTTAAAATATAGTGAAGAGGGCAGAGGTAAAACCCTGCCCCTACGATACAATCGGTATACATCACAGAAATAATATTTCTATCAAATGAATAAATCTATTTACTAAGGAATAAACTCTATTATAAATTTTGTTCCTTTATATCTTTCAATTTTAATTTGTCCACCGATCTGTTTTGTTAGTGCATCGACAAGTATTAGACCAAATCCTAGCGACGTTTTTAGATCTACCGATTCATCAAGACCTTTGCCATTATCATGAAAAATAAGAGTGGCATTATTATCCTTTAATGAAGCTGATATAGTTATTTCATTATTAATATTATTATCATCAAACGCATGTTTCATTGAGTTTGTAATTAATTCATTAATCATTATACCAAGTGACAATAAAGTATTGGTATTAAGAATAAAATCATCTATATTCTTTATAATTTTTACGAAATTACTATTAGGGAATATTTTTATAATTTGGTCAATCAAAGAAACAAAAAAATCTTTTATTGATAATTCTTTAAAATTATCAGTAATATATAATTTATCGTATAAAACCATCATACTTCTCATTCTTTCACCAGCATCTTTTAGTGCTTCAATTGCGGAAGGTTCAGTTAATCGCTGTGATTGAATAGATAAGAGACTTAGCATGGTATTCATATTATTTTTGGTTCTATGATGTACTTCTTTTAGGAATAATTCCTTTTCTTCTAAAAGTTTTTGTATTTTTTGTTTTGCTATTTTATGTTCTGTAATATCTTTGATTGTAGCAAAAATAATCGTATTACCATTATCATCAACTAATTGAGCAGGACTGACAATCACAGGAAAACGTTGCCCATTTTTTTTCATAAAGATTAATTCAAAATTTTCAAAATTTAATTCTAATGATTTTTTAAATTTAGCTTGAATATTATCAAATTCTTCAGGTGGCCAATATGGATATTTTGAAGCTTCAATACCAATAAGATCTTTGCGAGAAAAACCTGTCATTTCACAAAAAGATTGATTAACATCAGTTTGAGTACCTTTGTAATCAATTACAGCAAATCCATCTCTCATTGCCGAAATAATACGAGTTGAAAAAATTTGTTCTTTTTTAATAGATTCTTGAGCCAAATTGTGGAGCTTTATGCTTTCTGCAAGTGCTTCTTCCGAAATTTTATTTTCAATGATATTTTTTAAAATAATAATTGCTCTCTCAATAGTTAATTCTTCTGAATTACTCATATTTCTAATAGTTTTATGATATATTGCAAACGTAGCCAAAACATTTTGCTTAAAATCCAAAATAGGATGTGACCAACAGGCTCTTAACTCATATTTTTCGGCTAGTTCCTTATAATTAGCCCATAATGGGTCAGTTGAGATATTAGTTACTATTATTTTCTCTTTGCTATAAGCGGCTGTACCACATGAGCCTTGAGCCATACCTATTAACAACCCTTCAATACTGTCATTATAGTCTTTTGGCAATTGTTGAGATGACCAATTATACAATCTATTATTTTTCAATCTCAAAACACTACAAAGCATGGATGGATGTATCTCTCTAATGCCATTTAATAAATAATCGATAGTTTTTTCAATGGAAGCTTTTTTTATAGAGTACAGTTTCATAATCTCATTTTCAAGTATATATAGCTTTTCTTGTCTTTTTTTTTCCGTTATATCTCTTCCATAACAGGCAACACCTATGATGTTGCAGCCATCATAGATGGGATTAATTTTATTTTCACGCCAACTATAGGGTATATTTTTAAATTCAGGGTTATAATTTTCCATTATCACAGATTCACCCGAAAAAGCTCTAATATATAATTTTTTCCAATAATCTAAAGCTCCATCACTGAAAAATTGTTCTAATTTTAAGCCATCACCTGTTTTAATGGTTATTCCTGTGTGAGATTTTATAGTATTTATAAAAGCATTATTGGACGCAATTAGTTCAAAATTATTATTAACACTCCAAATTAAATCTTCTGTATTATTGATCAATGCTTCTTTATTTTTACGTTCGTATTCATTTTGTTGTTCTGCTAATTTACGCCCGTTTATATCAATCACTTGTGAAACAAAATTGATAGGTTTATTGTTTTTGTCTGAAACTAAAGATACTGATAATAAAACCCAAACAGCATGACCCAGTTTATGATAATACCTTTTTTCCATTTTATAAGATTTTTCTTCACCTGAGATCAATCCTTGCAAAGATTTAAGGTCAGCATGTAGGTCATCAGAGTGAGTGAGACTTTGAGAATCAATTTTTTCTAGCTCATTTTTATTGTAGCCAACAATATCACACAGAGCTTGATTAACTCTTAAAAAATTACCATCAATAGCAACAATTGCCATACCATGTGCAGCAGTTTCAAAAGCTCCTCTAAATGTTTTTTCACTTTGCTGCAAAGCATCTTGTTGATTACTGATATTTTTATGTGCCTCAAAAAGCTTAAAAGCCATCTTAATTGAAGCATCAAGAACGGTTATACCAGAATCTTTGGCAACATATCCATAAGATGTAATTTTTTCTGTTTTTTCAACTATATCTTTTTCAGTATGTGAAGATAAAAATAAGACAGGTATATTATAAACTTTTTGTATTTCTTGTGCTGCTTGTGTACCATCAATACCTTTACCAAGATCAATATCCATAAGTATAAGATCAAATGGTTCTTGAGCTTTTTGGACGGTGTCTATTGCTTTTTCACCACTTAAAACATGAATAACGTTATATCCGTGTTCCCTTAACTGATGAGACTCATTCATAGCAATTAATATTTGGTCTTCAACAAGTAAGATATTTTTTTGCTTAAGTTTATTCATGGCTTTTTATTACTTCAATTTAATAAATTATTTTATTTAATACCTAATAAAGCTTTTTCTGCATTGGTTAAATTTTCTTTACCAATACGACCAATCTGAATATTTATACCTTTAATATTAACTGAAATATCATTACCTACAGATAAATATTTATTTATTGAATTAATTTTAGATAATTCAAAATATGCTGGGCTAAATACTTTTATTTTAATAACTTTTAAATCTTTAAAATCACCATCAACCCAAATATTTTTTTGTTGATAAAAAGTTTTATTGGCAATATTTTGGATTTGATTATCCAATCTTACGGTTTCACCTGATTCATTAAGATAACTTGTAGAGTCTTGATTTGCTTGATTTTTGAGCTTAGAAGCATTTCGGCTCTGACTTATTGCCCATGACCCAGCACTAGAATTTTTAGCTAAACCCATCTTTTTCTTTACACTGTCACGATAAGTGGAGCTAGGAGCAGAAAGGTTAGTATCTTCTTTCACCAAAAAAGAGGTAAACTCCGTTATTATTCCATATTTTTTACTTAGTTTAATTATTTCGTCAACTAACTCTTTATTACTACCTTTTAAACGTATTTCATCAAGTAAAAATCCTATTTTTCTGGTAGCCCATAATTTTGGTAAATAATCAGTATTTTCACTTTTATTAAAATTTAAAGGATATTCAAAGGTTTTATTCTGATTACCTACTTTACCACTTATTTTAACTGTTGCTCTAGAACCATCTGTATATCTACCTAATATCACTAACTGTGATCCTTTAAATAAATCGGGTAATTCTTTTGGATACATATCAGAAGCATTAATTCCTGAATACTTAATATTTATATCATTGAGAACAGGCATATTTATTTTATTAAAAAGATTAGAAACTGTCGATTCAATATTTTCTTCAGGTCTGACAAATTCACTATCGCCATGATTTTGTTGTGAAATTTTATCCAAAAATTGTGTATTAACATCGAAGCCAACACCAAAAGTAAATATTTTACTTTTATTAGGATTATAAGTTTTTACATTTTTTAAAATCTGCTCTGTATTTTGAATACCAACAGTAGGCTCACCATCTGTCATAAATAAAATTGTTGCTGGTTTTTTTGAATTATTAACAAAATCTAAGCCAGTATTCAAAGCACTATCAATATTTGTCCCACCCTCAGCTTCTATTCCATCAGCAAATTTCAGAGCTTTTTTTGTATTAGATTCATTAACGCTGGATAATTCTTGGCTTAAGGATTCAACATTATCACTAAAAGAAACTATATTAAAATCATCTTTTTTATTTAAATTTTTGATACAAAATTTTAAAGCATCTTTTGCTTGATCTATTTTTTCGCCACTCATGCTTCCAGATTTATCAATAATAAAGACTATATTTTTTGGAGCTATATCTTTATTGGTGACGTTAAATTTTGGTGATGCCATGAGCAAAAAATAGCCCTTGGTTTCAATCTCATCATGATAAGTTAATAAATTAACATCAATATCTTTTTCTGAAACGGTGTAATAGAGGATAAATTCAGAATTAGGCTTGGTATTTTTTACTTTATAGGTTACTTGAGCTTGATTATCATTAATTCTATTTATTTTTATCTCATGAGTTGGTGAATAAATAGATTTTAGTGGTTTTGATGTTTTTATTTTAACATTAATAGATACTTCTTCAAGAGGTGTATTAGAAAGCTTTTCGGTATTTAGTGTATAAACATATTTAAAGATATTACTATTAGCTTTATTTAGTTGTTGATATTGTAATTCTGTTTTGGCTTGACCATTAGCAGGTATAGGAAAAATACTTGCCTTAAAAAAGCCATCATTAAAATATTCTAATAAAGCAGGGTCACGTCTTTTTCGGACTATATCCTCATATATTTTTCTAGCTTCTTCTTTAGAATAAATTTTGCCTTTAACTTTTTGTTCACCCATATACATAAAAAAATTAGAGATTGAAGCTTCTGCTGGTATAGGGAAAAAATAAGTTCCTTCCAAATCCATATTATAATCATTTTTAAATATTTGTTTAACAGTAGTTTTGGCAAATTGATCATTAATATCAACATTTACAAAATGATTTTTTACTGAAAAATTAGGTATTTCAGTAATTGGTCTAATAATTTTTTGTCTATGAGGGATAATAAATCCATCAGCAAATACAGGTTTATTGTAAAAAACATTTAATGATAAAAATGCCAACGAAAAAAGAAACATACTTCTCTTTTTAATTTTAAGATAATTTGAATTATTTGACATTTATTAGTTTCTCCTAATAGAATTTAAACTATTATACTACCAAAAACTTATAAAATCTATTCAGAAATAACTATTCTGTTTTTACCTTCTCTTTTGGCAACATAGAGAGCTTCCTCAGCACTCCTGATCAGATCCTCTGTTGTATTGCCATTATGAGGGAATGCTGATATACCAATACTTACAGTTACTTTTAAATTATCTCCAATAGGTACAGCAACCTCCATATTTTCGACGCACATCCTGATTTCTTCGGCAATATTATTGGCATCATCACTAGTTTTTTCTGGCATATAAACAACCAATTTTTCACCACCATAACGAGCTGCTAGATCAATATCATCAATATTAATTTTAATTTGTTCAGCTACCTGTTTTATAACTTGATCTCCAACAAAATGACCATAATTATTATTACACTTTTGTAAGTTATCAATATCAACCATTATTATGCCTATTTGTGTATGATTACGACTAGATTTCTTTATTTCTTCTTCAAGACTTTTTTCCAAGTATCTTCTCACATACAATTTGCTCAGATTATCAACTGTAGCCATTTCAAAAAGATGAATACTTTCCCAAACTGCTGCCACAAGTTTACTGAGAGTCCTGACTGTTGTTTCATCAGTTTCAGAAAAAACCTCAGATTCAACTTTATCCTCGTTTTTATTCATAATACACATAATCCCTCTTAATTCTTTTTCAAGTAAAAGAGGAAACATAAGAGCCGTTTTAAATTCTTCTTCTTTAATTTTACCAATTTCTGAAATATTTATATAATTTTTTGTTTCTATAATTTTTTTTAAATATATATTGTCATTAATAGGTAAAATATCATTAATTTCGGTAGCATTAGTATTAAAACAAGTAACAACTTTAAACTCTTTTTGCTCTGGCAAATATTGGATAATAAAGCCTTTATCAGCTTTAATAAGTTGTATAGTTGAAGGTAAAACTGTATTCATTAATTCTTCTGTGTCTTTAATAGCTATTAACTCCTCAACTAACTCATTAATTGAGTTAAGAGTAAGAATAGTATTATTAAGTTGATAATTTTTTGATTTTATTTGTTGAGTTGTTATTTCAATAATCTTTTGTTTTTCTGAAAGTTGTTCTTTACCTAACTCAGCTTTAGTATAATATACTTTTAAATCATCTGACATTTGATTTACTGAGTCAACAAGCTCACCTACTTCACCATAAACCCAAGAAAAAGGTATTTTTTCATCAAATTGACCTTTTGTTATTTTATAAATTTTTTCGATTAATTTTTTGATAGGATATAAAAATAACTTAACACTAATAAACAAGAATATTGAAATAATAATAAAACTAATAATAAAAATATTTTTAAAAAGTTTTAAAAAGCTCTCATTATCACTATTAGAATTATGTATATACATATCAACACTTATTACAGCATTAGTGGGCTTTTTGTATTGGTCAAGTATAGGAGCATAAGCTCTAAGCCATGTCCCACTTTTGTCTGTATAACTAATATTACTAAGGGTTACCTTATTAAATCCTTCTAACATACCAGACTCGGTGGATATTTTTGTATGATTGGACTCATCACCCAATAAAACTAATCCTTCTGTTTCAGGGAAAATACGACCATCTTTATTAAGATCTTCAGTTTTTTCGGATGTATCTAGTACATAAAAAGCATTATCTGCATCTTTTTTAACAATAATAGCAATATTTTTTATATAAGAAATTTTACTTTTAATATTAATTAATTCATTTTTAATTTGCTTATATTCTTTGGTATTTGCATGTTCAGGTTTTTGTAATTTTTTTATTTCATTAATATCAAATTTATCAGTTGAAATAGATGTAATAGCCAATAGTTTATCTTTTAATTCATTCTCTAAGATAGATTTTGTATGTTCATGAAATAGATAACTAGAGATTAGAACAATAGGTATAAAAGCAAATAGGCAAAAAATAAATAATTGTATTTTTAAGCTAAGAAAAAACTTTACTTTTGGCATGTATTATTTTAATAATGGTTGAATTTTAATAATACTATCGATTAGAGTTTTAATCTGCCGCTTATTATCATCTTTTTCTCTTTCATAATCATTCTTGATATTTGCATCAGGATGGTGCATAAAGTTAAGAGTAGAATCAACACCATTAACAAGTGCATCAAGATTGTATCCTCCTTCTAAGGTTGCAATTATTTTACCTTCACATAGCTCCTCAGCTAAAGCCATAGCTCTTTTTGATAAAAATTGATATGCTTGATTAGTAAGATTTAAACCCGCCAAAGGGTCACTATGATGAGCATCATATCCAGAGGCAATCATTATCAGTTGAGGTTTAAATTGTCTGGCAGCAGGAATAACAATCTGATCAAACGTTTCAATAAATATCTCATCAGTAAAAGCTTCAGGTATAGGGATATTTATATTGTATCCTTGCCCCTGACCTTCTCCAATATCTGTATATTTTCCAGAAAAAGGCCAAAACGGTGATTGATGCCAAGAAATAGTTAGAACATTCTTATTATTATAAAATATTTTTTCTGTTCCATTGCCATGATGAGCATCCCAATCTAGTACTAAAATTCTTTCAACATTATATTTACTCATGGCATAAGTTGCACCAAGGGATAAGTTGCTAAATAAGCAAAAGCCCATTGTTTGATCAGGTAAAGCATGATGTCCTGGAGGTCTTATTAAGCAAAATACTTTTTTTAGCTGATTGGTCATAACAGCATCAACTCCTTGCAGAATGCTACCAGCCGCAATAAGTGCAGTTGCATAAGATTCTGGAGATGTAACAGTATCCTCATCAATTCTGCCACCACCATTTTGGCAAAATTGTTTAACTGAATTTACATATTCTGGTGTATGAACTTTATAAAGCTCTTCCATAGTTATACTTCTAGTCAAAATATGTTCTGATTTTTTCCATATTTCTTTATTGCCAAGATGTAAAAAAATTGATTCTATTCTTTGTGGACTTTCAGGGTGATTATATTTACCAGTCAACGTTGCTTCAGATGTATCATGTTTTTTAAAAATGTCTGAAGTTATTATTCCTACACTCATTTTGTTGATTTTTTACCATTTTTTGACGAGTTATTTTTTGTGTTTTTGTTAAGTTTATTTCCCCAAAGCTCTTCTGGAGATTTTAGTTTAACTTCTTTTATTTTGCCTATTTTGGCAAAAAGTTCTTCGGGTGAAGATAAATAAACTATATTTTCTTGATCATTTTCAAAGTTTTCAAATAAACTCTCAGGTGATATAAGATCTATATCATCAAAAGAAGTATTCTCAAAAATGAGAGTTTTGGGAACTTGCTTATTTTTTGTCATCTATTTTTTTCCCTTCATAGCTCTGAAATATAAAAATAATTATAGATAATTAAAAGTAAAGACATGCTTATAGTCTAATACTTTTATGAATAAACATGATCTACTATGCCAATTATAGAAAGATCAGACGGATTAAATTTTACTGGCAAAGCCATAGCTGCTTCTTTACCACTCTCTATAAAAACTATTTCACCGATTCCAGCTTGATATGTTGCATCAGTTGCAACAGAGGCTTCTCCGAAAGGTTCAAGATTTTCATTGAGTGGTTGTACCAATAACAGCTTTATTCCATTAAGGCTAGAAACTTTATGAGTACTAACTAAAGTACCAATAACTTTTGCGAGTTCCATTAAAAATCCTTTATGCTCATCTAATACAAATATACATTCTACTCTTAGATCTAAAAACAAGCAAAAATATTTTTATAATATTTTTAAAAATCTGTGTTAATCCTTTAATCAATTAAATCCGTGATTCGTATTATTATTTTTTGGAATTACCTGACATTTTTTTAAGCATATCTAATTGTTTGTTATTACCAAGAGCAATAAGCATATCTCCACTTTCTATATAATCACTACCTTTTGGATTGGTAATAAATTCACCATCACCAACTTTTTTTATAGCAATAATAATTGCACCTGATTTATCTCTGATATGAGAAGTTTGTATAGATTCATTAATTAATTCACAACCTGGTACTGCCAAAATTTGCTCTAATTTTAAGTCAAAGTTATCATCATGCAAAACAGTATCCAAAAAATCAAGAACAAAAGGCTGTGTTGCAGCTGTTGCCATTCTTCTACCACCTATTACATAAGGAGCAATTACCATGTGAGCACCAGCTCTCTTTAACTTTTCGACTGATTGTGACCTATCTGCTCTTGCTATAATATTTATATGAGGATTAAGAACTCTTGAACTCAAAGTGATAAAAACATTTAAAGCATCATCAGTTAATGCACAAATTATACTAACTGATTTTTTTATTCCAGCTTCAATTAAAATCTCATCTTGAGTTGCATCACCTTTTAGCACCAAAAAACCATCATTTTTTGCATCTTGTGCTTTATCCTCATCTTTCTCAATAATTATAAAGTTATTACCTCTTAATGATTGACAAACTTCTCTACCTATTCTTCCATATCCACAAATTATATAATGACTTTTTAAGCTATGAATCTTATTTTCCATTGATTGTATTTTCAAAACCCCTCTTAATTTTCCCTCAATAAATATACTAGAAAAATATACTATCATACCGGAATAATAGCCAACACCAACAATAATGACTATTATAGTATGAACTTTACCCTCATGAGAAAGAGGATGAACTTCGCCAAATCCTATTGTCGTAATAGTTATAGCTGTCATGTAAAGTGAATCAAAAAAACTCCAGCCTTCGATATACATATATCCCGATATAGCAAAAGAGACGATTAACAATAGAATAGATAAGGATAAAATTAACTTTATAATAGCTTTTTTAATATACATAATTAAATTTTATTGTAAAAATTTGCTTATTTCATTAAAAACTGTTTCTTTGTCATAATCCAAGCCTATAATGTGATTTGATTTGTGTAAC
>JACMQJ010000611.1 GCA_014377055.1 Candidatus Sericytochromatia bacterium | reverse complement strand
AGCTGGATTTTATCCTTTTGATAATTTTAGAGCCAGATTAGGTATAGTTAGGGGTAAGCTCGGAGTTGGTGGTAATTATTTTATAAATAAAAATAATACTGAAATTTTGGCTGATTTTTATGATATAAGCTCGCCTCATATTAGATTAGGAATAATGCAAAATATTTATAAAGATTATGGCGTATCCCTTTATTGGGATGACCAAGTTATGACAAACTTAAATGAGGTATCGTTGGGTGTTAGATGGCAACCTTCAATCTTTTAAAAACTTATTATGAGGACTTTGAGAATATTTATCCTAATAGAAATGAGGTAAAGATCTTGTTTGCTGCAGTTTATCAAAGAGAAAAAGATAGATTTATTTCTGAATTTGAAAATTGACAGAGAAAAGCTCTAAATAAATAAGCTCTTAAGTAAGAAGTTTAAATATTTACCTAAAGAAATAGAATCTAAAATAGATTTATGTATTGACATTTCTATTCTTGAATCTATAGTTGGCAATATATTAAAGATACTGAAAATCTACTAAAACAATCAATTTAATAAAAGTGATATAATCCGTTTCTAAAGATGGTAAATTACAGCAATAAATTTAAGTGATGATAAAAAAGATAAATGATTTTGGTTATAAAAAATTACTTTCAAATATAACCATATTCAAGCAATTATTAGAAACATTTGTCAAAGAAGATTTTGTTCAATATATAGATTTTAATGATTGCCAAACTGTTGATAAATCATTTATTTCAGAACAATACAAAGAAACAGAATCAGACTTAATTTATAAAACTAAAATCAAAGGTAAAGAGGCATATATCTATGTGTTGATAGAGTTCCAATCAACTGTCGATAACTTTATGACACTCAGAATAATTAACTATATCACTAACTTCTACATGGGAATATTAGCTAACTATGAAAAAGAGAAGAAGAAAAAGCCTGATAAGTTACCAGCAATATTTCCAATAATGATCTATAACGGTGATGATGATTGGAATAAATCAAATGATATAAATGACTTGATAGATAATAATAACCTACTTGGAGATTATGGTATCAAATTTAAATATTTTAAGATAGTAGAAAAAGATTATTCAAAGCAAGAATTACTAAAAATCCAAAATATCATATCAGCAGTATTTTTAACAGAATCTCATTATAATTTGGATGATATAGTAGCCCAAATATCAGGTTTAATAGATAACGACGAAGATATTGAAGCCATAAAAATATTTTTAAATTGGTTAAGAATGCTTTCTGAGAATGATATAATAGATAAAGTTGACTACGAAGGATTTGAGAATATTTATCATAATAAAAATGAGGTAAAAAGTATGTTTGCAACATCTTATCAAAAAGAAAAAGATAGATTAATCCAAAAAGGTGAACAAATCGGAATCAAAAAAGGTGAACAAATCGGAATTCACAAAGGCGAACAAATTGGGAAAAAATATCTTCTAATAAGATTACTAACTAAGAAGTTCAATAAGATACCAAGTAAGCTAGAAACTAAAATAAATAAACTGGAAGATATATCTGTTATCGAAAAAATAATTGATAATATATTCGATATTGAAAATATAAAAGATATCGAAAATCTACTAAAACAATAAATTTCATAGTATTTTAAGTTATAGGTTATTT
>JACMQJ010000016.1 GCA_014377055.1 Candidatus Sericytochromatia bacterium | reverse complement strand
TCAGGATACAAATAAGAGAATAGTTTCAATAGGACAAGCATTTAAAGCGATGGTTTTAAACGGTTTAGGTTTTGCAAATAAGTCATTATACTTAGTATCTCATTTTTTTCAGGATAAACCAGTTGAAGCACTTATAGGAAAGGGAATAGATTATGGTAATCTTAATGATGACTTATTAGGTAGAACATCTATCAAATATATCTTTATACTCTAACAAGCATATTAACATCTTTAATTTGGTATTATATGCTCTTTTTCTGAAAATATTACGCCTACTTTAGCTTCTTTATAACCTTTCTTCCTAATTGAAACCATTACTCCATCACCTCCAAGATAAACTCTATCTAATTCTTTCTTAATGCAAACCTCTTTCTCTAAAACTGAGTCTAACATATTTATTCCTTGTATATCTTTCGATAAATCTTGATTGTATAAATTATCTCCTATATCTTCTATATGATTTGATAAGCCGTGATCGCTTATCTCTATACCTGTCCAATTTTTGAATAAATCTTTAGCATGGCTAAATTCTGTTGTTATACCCAATACACATGCTAATTCCTCCGCTTTTAATGAAAAGCCACTAATCGGTAAATTTAATATCTTATCCGCTGGAATTGACCATTTATCACCTTCGTAAAAAGCTGTCCTATTTAAGACTATCGTTCCTAATTCTGTATTGTATTTCTTTAGTCTCGGTTGCTTTCTTAAGTTTAAATTTTAAAAAAAAGCTTCTGAATCCTTTATCTTATTTTGAAGTTCCATTTCTAACTCAAGATGACTTTCTTCTCTTACTCTTTCATGGAAATTACTTGTATAACTAGAAAAATCTACATTTAACTTAGATTTTAAACCTTCTATAAGTTCTTCTATTAATGACATTTCTTCGTCACCTAAACAAAAATAATTACGCTTAACCTTATATCATAACTACTATTTTATACAAAATGTTTATTTTCATGCACCCTTTTAACCTAGAATTTACCTAATTAAAAAAATAAGTGTTATATAATTTGAATATTATGGCTTTAATAAAAACTTATGGAAAAAAATAATTATCAAATAATTGGTGACTATCTTCTTGATTTACAAAGAGTTGATTCGTTAGAAAAAATGGATGATTTTGTAAAAATATTGACAGATGCACTGGATCAAATCTATCCAAGTATAAGTTGTAAAACTGGTTGCTTTACTTGTTGTACTGGTGCTAGTATGCCAACTGTCTATGCTAAAGAATGGCAAAGAATTAGAGATTTTATTCAAAATATGCCAGAAGATCTGAGGAATAGAATCAAAAATAAAGCCATAAAGATGAATAATGAGCATGAAAAAACATTACAATTTGTCCACGAAATTATTCATCAAAAAGTTACTATGGAACAATTAACCGATTTTGCTCAACAAATGAGTGAAAATTTAAAATGTGAAAGCTGCCCTTTACATATAGATAATAAGTGTTCTGTATATGAAGTAAGACCAACTAAATGTAGGATATTTGGTTATTTTGGTTTTATTTTTGATAGTAAAGTTCAAATATTAACCTGTGTATCTGATAATATTAAAATTAGAGCTTATCTTGATAGTAATAAAACTAATCAGATTGTTTTACCCTATTGGAATTATTTTGAGAGAAAATTAATTAAATTTGTTCTTGATGATACTGAAAAATACAGTATGTCAATTATTCCTTTGTGGTTAAAAGAAGATATTGAAACTGGTAAAATATAGCTTTGAAAAGATTCTCTATATACAACGAGGGGTTTAGACCCCTTGTTTAAGATATTATGACATCAATTTCCAAAATAGAAAAAATAATTAGTCAAAATAATCATCGACTAGCACTCAATATCTTAAAATCAAAAATTGAGCAAGAACCAAATAATGATTTATATTATTTTATTTTAGCAAAATCATATTTATATTTTAAAGAATATCAACAAGCTTTTATTAATTTTGAAAAAGCTGTAAATATTAATCCTTATGGCTTTTATAATACCAATGGTCAAAAACAAATTTATTCTTTAAGCCTTAATCAGCTTTCTATATCAGGATTAGTAAAGACAAATAGAAAAAAAGTAATTATTGAAACTTATGATGATTTAGCTGTTCATCCAATAGGTATCTATCCTCTAGCTGATTGTATGACCTTAAATAATATCAATCCTGATATTAAACCTGACTATTATATTATTCCAAATTGGTTATCACCTTCTCATCCTATCTTAAATACATTAGATAAATTTGATTATCCTGTAGTTTCTATGATTGTAGATCGTCTAACTTATGCAGAAGAGCATATTAAAGCTAATTTGATTTATTCTGACATAATAGTATGTATGGAAAACTATGCAATTGATATTTATAAAAACCTTGGTTTTAAAAATGTAATATATATTCCAGGTGCTGCTTCTATTGGTTTTGATCCATTAAGCTATCCAAAATTAAATCTCGAAAAAATCTATGATGTTCTATTTATTGGTAATATTAATTCTCCATGGGTTTATAAACAAAGAAATAAAATCTTAAAAAAATTAGATTCATTAAAAAATAAATATAATATTTTGATTACTAATGTTGATGATTTTAATTCTTATTGGACATTAATGAATCAGTCCAAAATAATTATTGATGCAACTATTGATAGCAACGCACTTAATTATAGAATGTTCCAAACGATGGGAATTGAAGCTCTCTGTTTTGTAGAAGATGACAACACAATGGTTACCGAATTATATAAAGATAAAGAAGACTTAGTATTATACAATATAGATAATCTTGATTATTTAATCAATTATTATTTACAAAATAAAGAAGAATATAATCGAATAGCTAAAAATGGTTATCTTAAAACGATAAATAATTATACCCATTATCACTTTTTAAAACATTTAATGGATAAATTAGCTTTAATAGACGATTTTTCTAGTCAAAAGAAAAATTTTAATCAGAAAAAAATATCTATGTATAAAGGAGTTACAAGTCACTATCAAAATAAACATTTGCAGGCAATAGAGTTTTTTTCACAATTACCAGAAGACCATCAAGCATTAAATAATATTTTTGTAGAAAAAATTTGTCTATTTGAAAAGAATAATTCAGAAGATCTAAAACATGAAATAACTAGTATATTTACTAAAAACAAAGATTCATTTATAATTTCATTTAATTATATTTGCTATTTGTTTTATATACAACATAATTATGATTATTGCTTAGATTTAATAAATACAATCTTAAATACTGCTCAGACGGGAATAAATACATTAGGATTATATTACATTCCCCAAATTGAACAAAATATTTATGAATACTTTAAATATAGACATGGCGAAATTATTTTTTCTTATGGTATTGAATCAAATAATTATCAAAAAGAATATTACAAATTAATGATAGAACATCTTTATCGACTAAAAGCCTTGATTCATCTAAAATATAAGGATTATGATAATTCTATAATTAATTTCAAAGAATGCCTTAATCTTGGTTCTGAAAATGTGTGGGATTATTTTGAAGTTTCACACATTTATAGAAAAGTAGGTAATATCAAACAATACCGCAAATATTTAACCTATTGTAAAAGTATTTTACCTTTTGAACCTAAATTTAATGATTTTTAATTTGAGATTAAAATATTATATTTGTCCTCTAAAGTACTCAATCGTCTTTATTAATCCATCTTCTAGTGGTGTATTTGGGTTCCAATTTAGTTTTGATTGTGCCAAATAAATATCAGGCTTTCTTCTGGTAGGATCATCTTGTGGTAGCTCTTTAAAAATTATTTTTGAATTACTATTAGTTAGATGTTTTATTTTTTCTGCTAAATAGATCATCGTATATTCTTCTGGTCTTCCAAGATTGACAGGTCCAATAAAATTATTATTTTCCATCATTAACATCATTCCTTCTACCAGATCATCTACATAACAAAATGATCTGGTTTGTGAACCATTTCCATAAATTGTAATATCGTTGTCTCTCAATGCTTGAACTATAAAATTGCTAACTACTCTACCATCATTTTCGAGCATATTTGCACCATAGGTATTGAAAATACGAATAACTCTAATATCGACATTTTCTTGACGATGATAATCAAAGCACAAGGTTTCAGCTACTCTTTTACCCTCATCATAACAACTTCTAATACCAATAGGATTAACATTTCCATTATAAGTTTCAACTTGTGGATGAATCTCGGGATCTCCATAAACTTCTGAAGTTGAGGCTTGTAATATTCTCGCCTTTACTCTTTTTGCTAAACCCAACATATTGAGCATACCAATCACATTAGTTTTTATTGTTTTGATTGGATTATGTTGATAATGAACAGGAGAAGCAGGACATGCAAGATTATATATTTGATCTACTTCCAAAAGAATAGGTTCAATTATATCATGTCTTATTAATTCAAAATTTTGATTATTATACAGTTCTTCTATATTACTTTTGCGACCTGTAAAAAAATTATCTAAGCAAATAACTTGATTATTTTGCTCCAATAATTTTTTGCATAAATGACTACCAATAAAACCTGCTCCACCTGTTACTAATATTCTTTTCATTATCTATTAGGCCTTCCTATACAAAAATATTCAAAACCTAACTCTTTCATGTTGCTTGGCTCATATTGGTTACGTCCATCAAAAATTAATTTGTTTTTCATAATATTTTTCATCTTATCAAAATCAGGTCTTCTAAACTGAGTCCATTCTGTAATAAGGATCATAGCACTAACATCTTCCAAAGCATCGTACATATTGTTAAAGTAACTTATATTATTTTCTCCAAGAATATTTTTTGCTTTGTCTATTGCTTCAGGATCATAGGCTTGTATTTTTGCCCCTTTTTCAATCAGTATTTTTATTATATCAATTGATGGTGCATCTCTCATATCATCAGTATGAGGCTTATATGATAGACCCCAAATAGCTATTTTTAAATCTTTTAATCCTGTTTTTGAAAAATATGAAATTATTTTATTGGCAAAAATATTTCTTTGATTTTTATTAACTTGATCAATAGCTTGAAGAATCAATGGTTGATAATTTTTTTGTTTTGCCATGCTAATCATAGCATTGGTATCTTTGGGGAAGCATGAGCCACCATAACCAACACCAGGAAATAAAAACTGTGATCCAATTCTAGAATCAGAAGCAATACCTCTTTTTACATCACTCACATCAGCTCCAAAAATATCACATAAGTTAGCTATTTCATTAATAAATGATATTTTCATTGATAGAAAATAATTAGCTGCATATTTGGTCATCTCAGCTGATTTAATATCCATAATGATAATAGGATGTTCATTTCTAACAAAGGGTGAATATAATTCTTTCATTAGATCAGCTACTTTATCATTATCAACACCAATAACCACTCTATCAGGTTTCATAAAGTCTTCAATTGCACTACCTTCTTTCAAAAATTCTGGATTACTAACCATATCAAAATCAATTAATTCTATTTCTTTTTTATCATGTCTGATTTTTATTTCTTCCAAAATAATATTTCTAACTAATTCAGCAGTACCAATTGGAGCAGTCGACTTATTAACAATAACCTTATAAGAATTAATATTTTGCCCTATCTGTTGAGCAACTTTTTTAACATTTGTTAGATTTGGTAATCCTGTTATTTCATTCATAGGAGTATCTACAGCAATAAATACCATTAATGATTGTTCAAGAGCCTCTCTTAAATTAATAGTAAAATTGAGTCTTCCTTCTTTGATATTTCTTTTGACAATTTCTTCAAGACCAGGCTCATAAATTGGTAAAATACCTTTTTTTAAGTCATCAATTTTTTCTTGGTTAATATCAATACAGGTTACATCATTTCCCATTTCAGCAAAGCATGTACCTGTAACTAAACCAACATATCCTGT
>JACMQJ010000610.1 GCA_014377055.1 Candidatus Sericytochromatia bacterium | reverse complement strand
CAAATCAGTTATTTGTGTACCACTCAAAAGGGATAATAATGTAATTGGTGTACTACAATCTCTCAATAGAAAAGATAAGACAGTCTTTAACAATGAAGACTTAACTATTTTTGAGTCTTTGGCTAGTATTGCTTCAATAGCTATAGAAAATGCTCAATTATATCAAATATTAAATCAAAGATTGCAACAACTTGAGGAGCAAAAACAAAGAAATGAATATATCCTGAATAAACTAAGAAGTTCTGAAGAAGAGGCTCTAAAATTAAGAGATTTATCCAAAGATAGGGGTGTTTTTTCTGGTAAACTAGACGTTTTTAGAGTAGAAAACTTGATACAAATGTTAGGAAATGATTATAAAACAGGTAGATTAAAACTAATTTCAGGTAATAATGAGGAAGCATATATATTTTTAAATAATGGTAAATTAAAGCATGTAGAAATAAGGAATAGAAATTTATCTGGTATAAATGCTTTTTATGAAACAATATGTTGGCAAGATGGAGATTTTTCTTTTGAAACTGGAATCGAACAAGATAAAAATACTATAGATAAAATGTCTATGGGTATTATCATTGAGGGCTTAAGAAGGCTTGATGAATACAATGTTTTGAAAGAAAAATACTTAGTTGATATGATTCCAAAATTTGCTTTTGAAACCGATCAGGTACTTTTACCACATCAAGATGATGTTCCAAAAATATCTGTTTTAAAGTCAATAGATGGAAATAAAAAAATAGCTGAGTTATTAATATCCTCAAACCTTGACAGATACTCATTTTTTATATCTATTGATGAATTACAAAAAGATCAAATGATTACTTTTTAAGATATTGATAAAATGACTTTGCACTATGCCAATGATATACCTTATATAAATGATTTAGAGCCTGAATTGGTTAATTCATGGCTTGAAATAGATTTAAATGCTATAGGTGAAAATATTACTTATCTCAAATCTTTAGTGCCAAAATCAACCAAAATAATGTCTGTAGTTAAAGCAGATGCTTATGGACATGGTGCAATAGAAGTTGCATTTAAAGCTCAAGATATAAAAATAGTAGATTATCTTGGAGTTGCTAATATTGCCGAAGCCAAGATATTAAGGCAATCAGGAGTTTATTTACCAATTTTGGTTTTGGGCAGTACTTTTGATGAGCAATTACATATAGCCTTAAAGTATAATATTGAAACAACTATTACATCTTATTCAAATATACAAAGTTTAGAAAAAATAGCTAAAGAATTAAAGATAAAAGCAAAAGTCCATTTAAAGATTGATTCAGGTATGGGGAGAGTTGGAATCAGACCAGAAAAGTTAGAAGAATCATTAATATTATTAAAAAAATCAGAGAATATAATTTTAATAGGTGTTTTTACTCATTTTGCAGAATCAGAAAATATTAACTCTAATTTTACTGATCAGCAAATAAATACTTTTGAAAATTGTTTAAAGATAATAAAAGAATATGGTTTTGAAAATTTTATAACCCATTCAGCTAATAGTAGTGCCACCCTTATTTGTTCCAAGAGTCACTTTGATATGGTTAGAGAGGGTCTTGCCATGTATGGAATTGGTGATCCTGAAAATGAACATTTATTATCTTCTCTAAGTCTAAAATCAAGGATTATAAATATTAAAGAAGTTCCAAAAGGAAGCTCATTGGGATAT
>JACMQJ010000609.1 GCA_014377055.1 Candidatus Sericytochromatia bacterium | reverse complement strand
CCAATATTATTTTGGCAAACCATTATTTAGGTAAACTTTACTTTGAAGAAGGTAACTGGCAAAAAGCAGAGGAAGAATTAAAAAAATCTACTGCTGATTACAAATCACCTGAGCAGTATTTAAAATACCTAAAAGAAACTTTGAAAGATTCCCTTTTAAAGCATAGTCAAAAAGAAAACTTAGAGTTCTTAAAAACCAATGACATCAATAAATATGTGAATTCAGCTTGCTTGCTTTCAAACTTAGTTGGATTTAGGTTTGATGAGTTAGAAGATCATTATATGCTTGCTGCAATTTATGAAAAGAATGGTTTTTTTGATGAGGCTATTCAAGAATATAAAATCATATCTGGTATAGAAAACATCAGACAGATGGAGCAAGCCACATTGCAAGGTTATGCTGAGTTAAAATCGAAATCAAATAAAGAAAAAAACGATGATGATTTGTTTTCAGCAGATTGGGGAATAAATGAAAAGATGTTGATTAGAAAATACAATCAAACCATTAGAATGGGAGGATCCATTAAAGCTGCTAGACTTTATGAAAAAGAGGAACAATACGAAAATGCTGAAGAAATACTTTTAAAACAGGTAACACAAAACCAAGCCGCGGGCTATTCTAGGCAGGCAGAAATGAACAAAGGTAATTTTGGCCCCTCAGGTACATCAACCTTAAACTATTATTGGTTAGATATAAACAAGGATTTGGAGATGGAAACTTATAACTTTTATAACCGAATGTTAGAGCGTTATCCTAGAAATGCTTATTGGAACAAAAAAGCGGGTCTGTTTTTATATCATCGTTTGGCTTTAACCTATTTTCAAATACCAGTTGCTGAACGCAGTACCTTTCATGAATATTCTGTTGATAAAGCCTACCCATTTGCAGGAAGTATTGAAGGGCCTAATGAATTTATTAGTCATAAAGAAGGTGGTTTTGTAAAAATCGATAATCAGTTTAGTTTACCTAGTACAAAGGAGGTAGTGAGTATTGATACCTCTACCTATGATCCTGTAGGTAAATCACTTTATTTTCTACAACAAGCTATAAAGTTTTCGGGCGAAAGCAATCCTGAACCTGTATTATTGGAAAATATTGCAGATTTACAAAGTTGGATGGATGATATTGATGCTAGTATTTCTAATTATAAATATTTGGTAAAAATACAACCCTCAAATTCAACGCTCAGAAATAAATTAATTGATTACTTAGTTGTTTACGAAAGATTACCTGAGGCTTGTGATCAGTTAGATAGTTTATATCAGCGTAAACAAATTAGGCATACACAGCTTTTAAAATTGGCAGATTATACGCTCTTGAGTAAAAAACATACTGATTTTTTAAAACTGATGACATCATATATACCTGTAAACAAAGAAGATGAAAATAAAAAATTGGCACTGTACGTAAAACATTATTCATTGGTTGATGAGCCAAATAAAGCCCTTATTTACTTAAAGAAAATACCGTCACCGCTTAATCCTGATTCTGTTCGTTCCGATTATTATTTCATTGAAGATTTTTACAACTATTACTACACCAAATCTCGCATTCACGCATTAACTGGAAAAAATAATGAAGCGCTAGTTACCCTTAAATATTTGTTAGATCATAAGTTTGATTACAAAAATTTGATTAATGCAGACCCCGCTTGGGATAAACTTAGAACAAGCAAAAAATGGCTGACGCTTTTACAATCTTATCCTTTTTATGATGTTAAAGATACTGATGAAGAGGAACACTACGAGGAAAGCACAAACACAAATACGGTATGGTATCGTATTCCAATTCTAGATTATAGATTTCAATACGGAAATTATTGAGATTTAATATTGATCACAGCTTGTTGAATACATCTATCGTTTGGTGTTTTACCGCATTGAATAGATTTAGATTTCCAATAGGTATTTTTCCTTGCTGCTATTAGTATTTGAAGCCACATAGCGTTACTTTGATTACCAATAGAAAATAAATTATTACTGTAAAAACCCCACAAATTCTTTTCTAGTTCAGCAGTAAAAAAGTGGGTAAAATAACCTCCTATCTGAGGGTTTCCTAGTGATAAATGATCTTCTTCAACACTACCAATAATCATGGATACTGGCGCATTTGGAAAGAAAAGTTTCTCTGCTGCTTTCGGATTAAAAGCTCCTAAAAACCCACCTCCTTTCGGTTGGATAAGGTCACTTCCTATTACTGGGTTTTGGTAAATATTTGCGTTGCAACAGTCGCCTAATACTAAACAAACATTTGGCTTTAAAGCCGATATTCTTTTATAAACATCCTCTAAAGGCAGGTAATCTCCAACAACATTATCTTTTCTGTTTTTCACGTTCCTGAAAGAAATATTAGGATACAGGCTTTTATCACCAGGTAATCTAAATCCATGACCACTATAATAAAAGATAACAATATCATCAGAAGTAGGCTTAGCCTGTTCCAACTGAGCTATTGCCGCATTAACAGAGGCTTTATTAAAATCATTTCCAGATATATATATTGGTATAATCGTTTTAATACTAACATTTTCAGCAAGCTTATTGAACAGACTTGAAACATTTTGCAAATCAGATTTTGCGCTTTTACCTACCGTTTCGTCATTTGTATTTGCAACAATAATCAAAAACATTTTTTCTTTCCTTGGAGAAACTACTCCCCTAGTTTTTTCCGAAAAGATATACTGATAAAATTCGTCAGATTGAAAGTAAAAAGAACTAACAAATGGTTCATCATTCCTTAGGTCTTCATAAGTTTTTAGCTGACTCAATGTTGTTTTTACCGGATTCCATTCGTTTTTATTATTCTTTACTTCTACAAAAAAAGGTTCATAATAATATCCTGAGCTATCGTATTTTTTTTCGAAAATAAATCTAAGAGCAAAAAAATTTGCTGTGTCCTTATCAAGCAAAGGCTGAGACGCTCCGTTAGGTATTAAAAATCTATGTAAAGTATCTGTCTGATTAATTACCGAGTCTGAAAGCGAAACTTGATACAAGAATAGTTTATGATCTGGACCCTCATTATATTGTATTCTTGCTGTAGCATTACCATCTGGCTGTACGACAAGAAGCGTTTTGTAATTTAATATAACGCTGTTTTTAGTGGGGATTTCATTTTGAAAATAGTAATAGGATTGACTCTTGGCAGAAGACCAAACAAAGCAAAAGGCAATAAGACACAGAAGCCTTATTGTCTTTTGAGATGAGGAAATAAATTTAAATATTAATTTATTTTGAAACTTCTTAGTTTCCACCAGTGGTGTTTTTAATTGTTTCTGGTCGTGTAGTGGTGTTAGAGTCTGTATCCAGTGCCGGTATAGAATCAGTTTTAACTTCAGTTGAATCTGATTCTGATGCTTTTTTTTCAGAGCTGTTGCATGCGGCTAATAAAGCTGTTGAAAGCGTAATTAGAATTGCAAATTGCTTGAAGCCTTTAATTTTAGATGATCGTAGCATTTGAGTGGTTTTAAGGTTTTTAAATAATCATTTAAGGTAATAATTATTTTCAGCTTTATTACTTAAAAAAATAAATAATAACGATAATATTATTGAAGCTATCTATATTTTCTCGTTAAAAAAACTGTAATTTAACGCTTATAAATAATTATTCCCTAATTTTTAATTTTCAGTTTTGAAATTTTTCTTGCCCAAAAATATCCTTTTATTAATCGCAATCTTTCTTTGGTTTGATGGTCAAGCTCAGGTGCAAACAATAAAAGAGCTAAGACGCCAATTAAAAATAATTGAACAACAACCAAATCACCTTAAGGATACCATTTATTTTAGTACCGTTAATAAACTGGCCTTTTTATATGCCGATAGCTATCCAGATTCTGCTATTTTAATTTTAAAAGGTATAGCCGAGCAGTGTAAAAACATTGACTACCAAAAAGGAGCTATTAACACTTATGGGGCTTATGGCAATGCACTGCAAACAAAAGGGGATTTTGAAACCGCTTTAAATTACTATACCAAAGCTTTTGATTTAGCAACTAAAAGTAATGCCCACGAATCACTACCTGCTATTCTTGGGAACATTGGGTTAATTTATCTTAATCAAGGAAATTATTCGATTGCGCTTAAAAAGTTTTACGAGTCGCTTAAGGCAGCAGAAGAAGAGAACAATCAACTGGTGATTAGAAATAGCTCAAATAATATCGGTACCATTTACTTCTATCAAGACAAAATGAAAGAAGCTGAAGAGGCTTATACCAATACATTAAAAATATCTAAAGAGCTTTCTGATACTGCAAACGTTATTTTAGCCTACAACAACATTGCAGAAGTAAATCTAGAAGAGAATAACCTACATCAAGCACTTTCTAACTTATCTATCGCCTATCAGCTCTTGCAGCAAAAGAACTCGCCTGATATGTTGGTGGCCGTTTCAAATAGTTTAGGTGATTGCTATTACCGCCTTAATGAACTTACAAAAGCAAGTGAGTACTTTAAAAAAGCTTTTGAAATTTCAAAAAAAATAGATAATGCAAGGGCAACTTGTAAAGCTTTAATTGGACTCGCAAAGGTTAATAATAAAATCGGCACTTATAAAAAAGCGTTAGAATATGGTAAAAACGCCTTAGAAAAAGCTAATGAGATGGGTCAAGCTCAACTACAGAGAGACGCTTTAGAAGTTGTTGCAAATAGCTATGAACAAGTAGGCGACGGGATGAACTCTCTGAAGTACTATAAAGAATTTAGAAAGTTTTCTGATAGTTTGGTAAATATTGAAAACGTTAAAGCAGCCGCTAATTTAAAAGCAGGCTATGAATTTTCTAAAAAAGAAGAAGAATTTCAAAGAAAGACTTTCCAACAAAAATGGATGATATTTTCAGCGTTAGCTGCTTTCTTAATTACCCTAATTATCATATGGGTTGTTAATAGAAACAAAAGACGCCTTGGCCATATGTATAAACAATTAGAACATAAAAACGGAGTAATTGAAGGCCAAAAGCAAAAAGCAGAAGAAACTTTAGACCAATTAAAAGCTACCCAAAAGCAATTAATCCAAGTTGAGAAAATGGCCAGCCTTGGAGAACTTACGGCAGGTATTGCCCATGAAATACAAAACCCGTTAAACTTTGTGAATAATTTCTCAGACGTAAGTAAAGAAATGATTG
>JACMQJ010000608.1 GCA_014377055.1 Candidatus Sericytochromatia bacterium | reverse complement strand
GTTAATTGATTATGACATGAGAGCCTTGTTCGAGTCTTTTTGAGCCTGATTTATTGTCAGAAATATCACAATCTTCAAGATTAGCTGAGCTTTTTTTGTCAATCCAAACAGCTACATCCGAATTTTTATTAATGTTAGACCATTTAATATTACCACTACTTACACCTCGGATCTCAATACCAGCAAAAGCATTAGAAAAAATATTGCAATTTTCCATAATTAATTGGCTTTTGTCAGATATTAATACACCACACCCTTTGCTATCTCTTACTTGTGATTGTTTGATAACAAATTTACTACCCTCTCTCACCTCCAATCCAGCTAATGTATTATTATAAATATCACAATCATCAATAGTACCACTGCCTTTTTTGAGTGAAAAAACACCACTTTGCTTACCATCATATATTTTACATTGCTTGATTAGAGGATTACCACCATTAGTTATTAGTATCCCTGATTTATAATTTTCCGATATTTCACAATCTTCAATTTTACCTTTACCATTTTTATTAATTAAGATACCTGTTTCTTTGCATTGATATATTTTGCATTTTCTAATTATTGGGTCACTATTTTCAATAATTTCGATACCTGTTGATCTGTTATTAAAAACCTCACAATTTTCAACCATGCCATTAGACATTTGTGAGAATAAAATGCTTGATCTTTTGCCATTATAAAATTTACTTTTACGAATAGAAATATTAGACTTATCACTAATCTCTATTCCAGCCAAAGAATTATTGTATATTTCACAATCTTCAACTACACCATTACTATTATTTGTAACTAATAACCCTATATTTTGACCATTATAAATCTTACTTTTTGAAATCTCAACATAACTATTTTCTTTAACTTCAATTCCTATTAATAAATTTGAAAAAATATTACAATCATAAATAGTAGCATTTGCTTTTTTATTAATAAAAAGTCCATTTGCTTTATTGTCATTTATTTTAGATTGTTTTATAGTTGGACTGCCAGTTTTATTAACAAGAAGACCATGTTTTTCATTATTAAAAATTTCACAATTTTCTATTTTGCCTTTACCATCATTATGGACAAATATACCAACATCATAACCACTGTATATTTTGCAAAATCTGATCAAAGGATTACTGTTATCTTTTATTTCTATACCAGCTAAGTTATTTTCATAAATATTTGAATTTTCGATTGTAGCAAGACTATTTTCTAATAAAATACCATGACGATTATTATTATATATATTTGAATAAAAAATATTAGGATTACTTCCTTTTTTTAAAATTAAGCCCGCTATATTGTTTTCGTAGATATTAGTATATTCAACTAAACCTTTACTATTATCGGTAAAAACAATTCCTGTTTGCTTATTTCTAAATATTTTAGATTTTATAATGCTAACATTACTATTATCTTTTATTTCTATACCTGAAATTAGATTTTCATAGATGTCACAATTTTCAATTTTTCCTTTTCCTTGCTCATAAATTAAGATACCATATTTATTTTCATTATTAATCGTACATAAATGTATTAAAGGGTTTGCTTCTGATTTAATCTCAATACCAGCGATAGCATTATGATGTATATGACAACTTTCTATTTTGGCTTTTGCTTTTTGATGAATAAAGATTCCACTTTTATTACTACTATGAATATCACATTTTTTTATAAATGGGTTAGATGTTTCACCTTGAATATTAATACAATTACTATAATTAGAAAAAATATTACAATTTTCTATTAAGTGTATGCCTGTCTTAATATCTATCGCTGGATGTAGAGATTTATTTTGTAAAGTTAGACCTTGTATTCTTGAATAATTATTTTTTAAGGAAAAACATGGTGCTGAAACACTCTCTATTATTATCTCATTAATATTACCGTCACCAACTATTTCTAATTGCTTATCAATAACCAGTTCCTCTTTGTATAATCCTGACTTGACAATAATATATGAACCCTCAGGAGATTTTTCGATAGCTTTGCTTAAACTTCTATAATCTGCTTTACCTGATTTTGCAACTATAACTGTCTTTACTTTAATAGATTTTATTAATGGTTTTTTCATTTCTTCAGGAAGATTTTCAACAACTTCATCCACATCACCATATTGAATTTTGATAAAACTTAGAAGCTCAAGTAATTCATTCATAGTATCTTCTTTTAGAATTTTAAAATCTTCTTTTATTTTATTAAATTCTTCAACTATGTCACTAAATTGTACTTTTGCTTTAAAAAATTTACGATATATTTTAAGCCAATTAAGATAACGATTTTCTGATTCTTTAGTAATTTTATCAAGTGATAGATTTAAAGTAATATCATATTTTAGATTTTTATTACATATTGGGCAAATATTAGGTATAGGCTCTGATAATAACTCATCACATACAGGACAATTCATGAATGCTTCTCTCACTTGAATAATAAATTTTAATAGATTTTTTTAAGCGATAACTATAATATAATAATTATACTTTATTGATAATCAAAAAATAATTAAACGCCTAATTTTACAAACTTAATAAAAGTTAATCTTTTTTAGCTTGGCAGTTACGATCAGTTTTTGGATATACTCTTATTTATCAGCTCAAAAATAACATGTTTTTCAAAAGATAATTATCAAGTTAAGAAAGTATCCAGAAATAATTTCTATAACTTTATTTAAGACAAATTTTTAATTAATCAGGAAAATAATCTATATGTCAGGAATAACAACAGGATCATCTTCTAAAGTTAATGTCCTTGTTACAACTAAACCAACTGTTAAAAATTTACCAATTGTGTTATCTCAAAATACTAATGTTGCCGATGCAACTCATGCTATGTCACATCCTATTGATTTCAAAACACTTTCAAAAAATCCTACAACTAATAAAATTATAAAACCAATAAAAATAGTAAGCCAACAAGCAGGATTAATAGAAAGTACAGTTAGGTCTGTAAAAGATTTTATTGGTACAACTCAAACTGTTGTAGGGCATGTTAGAGGCTTTGCAAAAATTGAAGAAAATGCAGGTAAAATAATTAAAGTAGCTTCAAAGATAGCTACTCCTTTGGCTAAACCTATTGCTTCACTTGAAGTATTTAATAAATTTGAAAAAGTAATTACTAATCCAGTATTAGGAAAAGTTTTTGGTTTTGTTAGTATAGTAACAGGTGGTTTTGATATAAAAAATGGTATCACTGATATTAGTAATGGTAAAAAGAAAGATGGTGGCTTTAAAATAGTTAGTGGAACTGCTGGAGTTGTTGGTGGTGTTGCCTTGATTGTAGGAGCAGCTCCTGTTGCTGCAGTTGCGGGTGCAGTTGTGATTGGTGTTTCGGTAGTTAAATATGGTGATGAGTCAACAAAAAAATTAGGCTGGCTAAAAGACAAAAATGGCAATGCTCAAAGCTCATTTGATAGACTAGGGGATAGAGCTACAGATATAGGTAGTAGCGTTGAGAAAAAAACTGGTAGTGTAGTTCTTGGAACGGTTGCTAAATATGGATCGGGTGTTATAATGGTACCTGCAGCAACTGTTGTGGCAGTTTCAGGTGCTGTTGTTAATGGTACGAAAACTGTTGGTGGATATGTTGGTAAAGCATGGGATTGGGCTACTGGAAAATAATTTATGAAAAAAAATAATCTTTTAATATTACTAACTTTAACATTAAGTATATCATCAATGATTGCTTGTAAAGCAGATTCTTCAACTCAAGTATTAGATAATAATATTGTTGCATATAGCAATACTTCATCACAACTAAAGAGTTATCAATGCCCAGATTTAGATAAAGGTGAAACGCTGCTTGATTGTCCATGGGCGAGTGATACCAAACAAATGGCTGACTTAGCATTATCAGGAAAAAATTTAACTTCAGTTATCAAAGGTGAGTTACCCCAAATATCTACACCACCATGGAAAGATATATGGGGTAGAAGTATCAATTATGATGAAAATGCACATGATATTATTGTTAATCCAGCTATCATCAATACACTAGAAAATCTTTTTCAAGTTAAAGATGATGAAAAATCTGAAATGGTTAATGATAAACAAATTGTTCATGCTGGTATGGAACATACTTATGGATACTTATTTAGTAACCTAAAAACCCCTTATGGTTATAAACGTCAACGTTGGGTTGCTGGTGAAATCGAAAAAGGCTTTAATTTACCTGTTGGAGTGATTGGACCACATCCGAAAGAAGGTACACTATATACAAACGCTACTTATTTTTTTGGTCACATAGCATTTCGTGATGATGCAAAAAAATTATCTCAACTAGAAAGTAAAAAAAAGACAGCCGCTACAGTTCTCCATAATTTTGACTTTAGTAAGTTAAAGATCATAAGACTTGAAGAAACTGTTTCGATTAAAAAAGCTGATAACAGTATAAAAAAAGTTATTATAAGAACAGATTTTGCTCAGTTTGATATACCTCAAAAAGATGCCTATTTGCTTGTTTATTCTATTTATGACAGTGATGTCAAACAAAATAAATTAATTACAGGATTCCCTGTTGAAAAATCATTTGTTGAAAGAACAATAAAAGCTGACACTCTAGGCTCTGATAAACCTATAACAACACGTT
>JACMQJ010000607.1 GCA_014377055.1 Candidatus Sericytochromatia bacterium | reverse complement strand
TTCTCTGCTATCTTTCCCTAAATAATTTATTCTTAATGTCCCTTGCTTTAAATTTTTTGTTAAATACTCATAACCTAAACCTAATTGTAATAAATGCTTTTTGGACACATACCATCTAAATTTTGTACCGACAACAAATGAAGGGTTAAATTCATTTGGGTTGGTAAGCCAAGTATTAAACTGAAAATCTGGAACGATTGACGAACCAATATTTAGCTGATTTGCTAATGAATCTTTATATAATGGAACATAATTAAACTTAAATCCCACATAAGGTAAAATGCTTAGTTTTGTTAATGGTTTATAATCATATTGAAATGATAAGCTCACAGAAGGAACAGTTAGACCATTTGTTTTAGTGTATAAAGAACTAATTGTGTTGCCCTGTGCCTTTAATAAATCTGGATGATTATAGAATAAATATTCCAACTCATCAAACTTATATCTATCTTTATAAGAATCGAAAGCTAACCCTACAGCTATCCTAAAATTGTTGCCCATATGCCAGTCGGCAGAAATATCAAGATGAACAAAGTTAGATTTTTTGATACTCAAACCCTCAATGGTGTTTTGGTTTTGAAATTTTGCTTTTGATATGCCAATGCCTGCGTTAATACCGTAGGCAAATTTTGTTTGTGCAGCAATTTTAAAGCTACACAAACAAAGGAAAATGATTATATTTTTTTTCATTTTTTGAAATCAAATCTATAACCTAATTTTAAATCTAAATATGGTTTATAAATATTGTTTTGGTAGTTGTGATTATTAATAATTTCTATTGAATTTTGAGTATCAATTGTTATGATTTCCTCTTTGGCGAAAATATTAATGATTTCATTAATTTTAAAATCAATTGAAAATCTATTTTTTATAACAGCAACTTTGTAACCCGTACTTAAATTAAAATTAATTGCATCATAATAAAAATTATTTTCTTTTATAGAACCATCAATACTCGCAAACCTTCCTGAATTTAACGAACTACTTCTGTTGTAAGAAATACCAGAACTGAGATAAAATCCACTCATATTATTTTTTTTGTTAAAATAATATCTAATAGAAGGATCTAAATTGTAATATAAATATCGATAACTACCTAATGATTGTCTGTCTTTTTTATGAGAATAATAAACACCAAGATTTAGAGAAAATTTGTTATTAATTTTGCGTTCAATTTCTAAATATTTGAATAGAATTAATAACCTTAAACCATAATCTTTATCACTCAAAGGTTTTTTATCAGAATCATAAGCAACCCTAAAAGGTAAAATATTAATATTAAAATCTTGTGCATTAGATTTTAAACTAGAGCACAAGATTAACAATATGACAAAAGTAATTGATGCAGCTTTTATTAGCATTAGAAAGACTTTAAAATTAATGTCCATTCTGTAGGAGTAGAATCATACATTGCTACACCACCAAAAGTTCTACCCATATACTTAAAAATGCCAAATCTAGCTGTAATGCAATAATCTTTCAAACAACGAGTTCCGTTATAAAATCTATATTCTTTCTTTTCATCTGCAGAATATCCATTCCCTGAATC
>JACMQJ010000606.1 GCA_014377055.1 Candidatus Sericytochromatia bacterium | reverse complement strand
GATTTTTTAAAACTCAAGTATTTGCTTTCACATTTTGCACAAGAGCTAAGGTGAGCTTTTATTTCTACTATAGAAATAATGGTTTCTTCATTATCAAGATAAGCAGATAAATCCTCTGACGTAATATGATTTATTTTAATAGAATCAAAATCTTTAGATTCATCTGTCTTTGGTAAATCTTCAATTTTTGCCATTATTCCAGATAAGAAACTATCATCAAAATTGTTATCTGTATCTAACATATCAAGAGTATCAATCTTTGCCATTAAGTTATCAAAGAAATTTTCTGAGGGTTGATATTCATTTAATGAAACAACTGAATTTATACTATTATTAATTGAATTAATTATAGTTTGGCATTGATAACAATCTTCAACATGTTCTTCGGTTTGATAATAAATATCATCTTTGCTAAATCCATCTCTATAATTTGAAAGATCGGTAAAAGAAGGATGTGCAATTATATCTATCTTTAGTAATAAATTATCAATAAAGTTATCAGAAATAACAGGATAATTTAAGTTATTAACAGTTGTAACTAAGTTTTTAAGGTTTTTGTATGCCACCATACATTTATGGCATGACTGTATGTGCTCTTTAAATAATAACTTTTCAGTTAGACTAAGAACATCATCTACATATTCATTTATTTTTATATAGTCAAGACACATCTGCTTTCACTTCTTTAAAATAGCCTGATAATTCTTTGAGTAACTTTTCTCTGGCTCTTGCTATTCTTGTTTTAACAGCACCCAAAGATAAATCTGTAACAGAACAAATTTCTTCATAAGAAAAATTTTGTATGTCTCTCATAATTATCATAACTTTATATTGCTCAGGTAAAATTTTAATCTTAGCTTCTACAAACTGCTTCCATTCGGCATCAAGAATCATTTCTTCAGGTAAAAGCTTGGGATCAACAAGATCCAAACCATTTACATTATCATCTCCACCTGAGCCAAAAGGTTCATCGATAGATAGGTCTATTCGATTGCCCTGTCTTCGCATCTTGTCGTAATATGTATTTATTGCTATACGGTTAAGCCAGGTTTTAAATGATGAGTACTCATTTATTTTCCCCAAAGATTGATAAACTTTAACCCACACTTCTTGAGCTATATCTTCTAAATCCATCCACTCTGGTATTAACCTGTATAACAGATTAAAAACTCCTTGTTGATGACCTCGAACAAGCTGTGAAAAAGCGGCTTTATCTCCCTTTTGGCATCTCCGAATCAGCTCTTTTTCTGCATCTCTTTGCATATCATTCGCTAAAATTCGACTTACCTCTATATATGTAGACGTGAACAATGGGTTAAAAGTTTCATTAAGTTATATAAATACATTAAAAATATGTATCGCTTATTACTTACTAAAACCTAAAGCTTACCAATAATCTATCTATATCATACAACAAATGTTTCTAATCTTAGTTGATAATAAAAAAGACTGTCTGGCTTACATAACTTTATAATTTTTTAAATCTGATAATTTCATATTGCAAAAAGTAGTATGTCATGATAAATTTCTTTAAGTCTTGCTGACTATTATATATATTCAATAGAGGTTAAAGTTATGGAAAATACAAATTATCTTTTTAGTCTAAAAGTTGAAGGCACAGAATTTAGTGTTGGTGGAGATAAAGAGTTTGTTGAGTCATATATGAATAAATGGCTAGTTTTATTTAAAGACAAAATACCAAATGACTTAATTGGAGAAAAACAAGAAAATAATAATACTCCACAACAACAATCAAGAGGTAAACTCAGTATAGGTGACTTTATCAAAATGAAATCACCTAAGACTCCTTCTGACTTAGCTTTAACCTTATTCTTTTATAACGAAAGATATGAAGGTATGGAAAACACTGGTGTTGGTCTAAGACAAATACAAGATATTTTTAATAAAGTGACTAACAATTCTCAAGATGTATCTGCTATTGCTGATGCTCTTTTAGCTCAAGGATTTATTCAACTACTTTCAGGTTCTGAAAGTAATCCAAAATATCAAGTAACATATACAGGCGAACAAGTTGTTAAACAAGGGTTTAGTGAATAGACACAGATGAAGAAAATAACTATATATACAGATGGTAGTTCATTAGGTAATCCAGGTGCAGGAGGTTACTGTGCTATTATTTCTTATGGTGAGCATGAAGTAGTAGTTAAAGGCTCAGAAAAAAATACAACAAATAACCGCATGGAGCTTTTAGCTGTTATTGAAGGTGTTAGAGCCTTAAAAGAGCCATGTGAAATTGCCGTTATTAGTGACTCCACCTATGTAGTTAAGGGAATTAATGAATGGATCAGTAATTGGATTAAAAAAAGTTTTCGTGATGTTAAAAATCCTGATTTGTGGAAAATGTATTTGGAAGTATCCAAAAATCATAAAGTAAAATGTACATGGGTCAAAGCACATGCTGGTCATCATTTTAATGAGAGATGCGATCAGCTTGCCAAAAGCGAAGCCGAAAAAGTAAAAGCTCTTGTATAGCCCAAATTTTATCATAACTTATTTTTGGTTTTAAAAAATGTAGTTTTAAGCTATAGTTGTATGTGTATTTTTAGTTTAGATATGTCAAATTATAATGAAAAATAAATACAAAAAAATATTGACCATCGCTTTGGTTTCTTTATCTGTTTTTTCGCAAAAAAATATACCCTTAGCAATAGCAGAAAATACAACAAGCTCATTTAAATTAATCAAAATATTAGAAAAAGGTCAAGTTGATTGGACTAATAAAGTTGTTAGAGTCAAAGGTAGAGGAGCTTTCCCTAATAATGGTGCAGAGCCTCAAAAAAGACTGAGAGCAAGAATTGCTGCTCGTGCAGATGCTTATAGAAATCTAGCTGAAATGATTAATGGCGTACAAGTAACTTATAATAAAAGAGTTAACGACTTTACCAAAAATGATAATATTATGACTCTCAGGGTTGATGCGGTTGTCAAAGGAGCAAGACAAACAGGACTTGAAAAACAACTTACTGATGGCTCGATAGAGGTCGAATTATATTTACCTTTATTTGGTAATGGCAGTATTGCTAGTGCTTTGGACTTAGGTAACTACGTAAATAATACCAATACTTTGGAAGCATCTATACCTTATAGAGTTGCTTCATTAAAAGATTTTGCTATTCCTGAAAAAATAGTAGAAAATAATTTACCTGACAAAAATAATATTAGTGGTTTAATAATTGATGCCCGTAATTTGGCTGTTGAGCCAGCTATGAGTCCATTTTTGGTAGCTGGTGGTAAGGTTATTTATGCAGGTAACAAAGTAGAAGCTGACCCTGATAATATCATTAAATATGGTGTTACAGATTATACAAATAGCTTAGAAAGTGCAAAAAAAGATGTGGAAAGAATTGGTAATAGACCTGTAATAATAGAAGCTAGTGGCGTATCAGGTAATCCTAGCAGAACTAATATATTATTAGATGAAATAACTGTAAAAGATTTATTAAAGGCTAATGAAAAGACAAAGTTTTTAACTAATCTACATGTGGTAATAGTGATATGATATGTTATTTTGTTAAACGATATTGCTAAATTATTATGTCAATTTAAAACAT
>JACMQJ010000605.1 GCA_014377055.1 Candidatus Sericytochromatia bacterium | reverse complement strand
TTTAGTTTATAAAAATAGTACTTCAGGATATGAAGAACCATATCAGGTAGTCGCTGTAAAAAAAGATAAGTCAACTTTTTATGCTGAAATAATAGGTAGACAAATACAATACAATGGTAAAACAATCAGGGTAACCTCTTTTAGAGATATTACTCAAAGTAAAAAGTTTGAACATGAAAGTATTGATCTAAATAGACAGCTTAATGCAATAATCTCATCATTAGAAGAAATTGTATTTGAAATTGATAATAATTATCGTTATATTAATGTTTGGGTTAACGATCCAAAAGACTTATTTATGTCAAAAGAAAAATTTATAGGTAAAACAATATTAGACACATTGGGTAAAGAATTTAGCTCTAAGGTAGAGCCACTAATAGACAAAGCCATAAAAGAAAATAAGTCATCATCTTTTGAGTATCAATCACCTTTTGAAGATGATATCCGATGGTATAATGCCAAAATAACACCTATTGTTGAGAATAAAAATATTGTAAAAAGAGTTTCAGTAATGGTTGAAAATATAACCCAAAGAAAAAATATGGAGCAAGAAATAATAAAAGCCAGAGATGAAGCCGAAACAGCAACACGTGCTAAATCTGATTTTTTAGCTGTAATGAGCCATGAGATTAGAACACCAATGAACGGCGTTATTGGTATGACAGACTTACTATTGCATACAGAACTTAATGCTGAGCAAGTTGACTTTGTTGAAACAATTAAGACTAGTGGAGATTCACTATTAAGCATAATAAATGATATTTTAGATTTTTCAAAAATAGAGTCAGGAAAAATAGAAATAGAAAAAAACCCACTAGATCTAAGAACCTGCATTGAAGATGTTTTTGACCTAATGGCAATGAAGGCTTTAGAAAAAAAGATTGATTTAATATATTATATTAATCCAGAAGTTCCGACAAATATAATTGGTGATATAACAAGATTAAAACAAATACTATTAAATCTCACCAGTAACTCAATCAAATTTACTACTAAAGGTGAAGTTTTTATTTCATTTGATATAGAGTCCAAAAACAATGAAAATTATACTTTAAGAGTAACTGTAAAAGATACAGGCATAGGCATGTCTAAAGAGGTATCAAAAAAATTATTTCAGCCATTTATGCAGGCGGATGCATCAACGACAAGAAAATATGGTGGCACAGGGTTGGGGCTAGCTATAGTTAAGAGGCTTGTTGAACTTATGAATGGAAATATTTGGATCGAAAGTTTAGAAGGTCAAGGCTCAAGCTTTATTTTTACTTTTAAAGCTAACTCAGCAAACCAAAATTCAAAATTATATGTAAATGGAAATAAACCTAATCTTGAAAATAAGAAAGTTTTGATAGTTGATGATAATAAGACTAATTTAAAGGTACTTGAATTACAGTTAAAACAGTGGAATATGATTCCAACTACTGCTTCATCTGGTATTGATGCCATAGAGATACTAAAAAATAATAAGTTTGATATAGCTATTCTTGATATGAAAATGCCTGATATTAACGGACTTACTCTAGGAAAGCAAATAAGAATAAATTACGATCGCACTCAATTACCTATGATTATGCTTTCATCATTAGATATGATAAAAACGGAAGAAATTAAAAGTATATTTTCTTCTTCGTTAACTAAGCCTTTAAAGCATTCTCTACTATACAATGCAATTACCAGTATTTTTGATGGTGAGTCATTTGAAGATAAGACATTTGAAGATAAGATAAGAGTAACTATCACAAATAAATTATCAAGTTTATTACCACTAAAAATCTTATTGGCAGAAGACAATCTAATTAATCAAAAATTAGCCCTAAAATTATTAGAAAAACTAGGATATTATGCTGATATAGCTAATAATGGACTTGAAGTCATTGAATACGTATCGGATAAAAACTATGACATAATATTAATGGATATGCAAATGCCGAAAATGGATGGTATTGATGCAACCAAATATATACTAAAGAAATATCCTGAAAAAACCTTTAAAGTAATTGCCTTAACAGCAAATGCTATGTCAGAAGACAGAAATAAATGTTTGGAAGCAGGTATGAGTGATTATCTAACTAAACCTATTGTTATGAATGATTTAAAAAAAATTTTTCTTAAATGGGGAAGCATAATAGATAATAAATGATATTTATGTATTGTAATAAAAGATAAATATTTTAGGTAAAGATATTTTTTATATGTTTTATTATTTATAACGCTTATTTAGCGGCGTTTAGTTAAACGAACCTACGCTAAAATTGGTAAACAGTATATCATTTTTAATCTTTTAACTTAACACCTATGAGCTCAAGCACCCTTGTCTTATCCTAGATAACGAAAAATACTCTTTTTCTACAACCTATATTCAGAGTATACCTGTTCTTATATTCCTAAATCTTGCTGGAGATGAGCCATGTCCCACATGTCCCGTTTGCATTGGTTGACCTTTTCCACAATTAGGAACTCCCCATATATGCCAACTTTTTTCATTACAAATTGCATCACATGAATTCCAAAAATGAACTGTATTATCTGTATAAGTTGGATTTTTGTATATTTTACCAAGTTTTCCATTTTTTATTTCCCAAGCAATTTCTGTGGCAAATTGAAAATTCCAACGTTTATCATCTATACTCCAACTTTTATTAGTTTTCATATAAATACCATCTTCGGTATCTGCAATTAAATCATCTAATTCCCAGCTGCCTGGCTCAAGATTGATATTAGTCATGCGTATGATAGGTAAAAAATTCCAATTTTCGGCACGTGTCGAACCCATACTATTTTTATTAATATTTGGAGATGTTTCTCTTGATGTTAGATAACCAACAAATAATCCTTGATCAATAATTGGAACTCTTTGAGCTTTTACACCTTCGTCGTCATAAGCAAATGATCCTAGTGCATAAGGTATCGTTGCGTCGGCAAAAACATTGATTATATTTGAACCATAAACTAGCTTATTTAATTTTTCAGGAGTCAAAAAACTTGTACCAGCAAAACTAGCCTCCATACCCAAAACTCTGTCATATTCTATCGGATGACCTATAGATTCATGTATTTGTATTGCCATTTGATTACTATCAAGAATTAATGTTTTTTGACCGCTTGGGCATTGTTCGGCTGTTAAAAGTTTTATTGCTTCTTGAGATATTATGTCAGCATTTTCGGTTAAATTCATATTTAAAACAAATTCATAACCACTATTTCTAAAATCCCCTCCTGAATTTGCAGGGTATGATCTAGTTTGCATTTCATTATCTTTAACTGCCCATACTTGTATACCAGCACCTGATTTAATAAACTCTTGTTCTATATATGACCCATCGCTATTAGCAAATATTTTTTTATGCTTATAAAAATTAAGCTCGGCCTCAGAAACATTTATTTCTTTGTATGATGACATGACTTCACAGGCTGAAATTAATAACTTTAGTTTATCTGCAAGAGGTACTTTAAAAGGATCTATCTCAAATGGTGAGGTGTATCGATCTATTATTTTGTCCAAAGGCGATAATATTACAGGATCTTTTTTGACAATTGCACTAGCTTTAGCAATATTTATTGCTTGTTCAACAGTTTTATTTATTTCTTCTTTTTTTAGTATCGAACTACTAGCGAAACCCCAACATCCTTTGTATAAAACTTTTATACCAAAACCAATACTCTCGGAATAATTAAGGTTTTCTATTTTTTTATTTCTGATAGAAATATTTTCATGCTTTAGATCCTCAATACGAATATCAGCATATTCTACACCGTACATAGAAGCAGTATTTAAAGCCTCTGCTATAAACTCTTTCAATTTAAAACTCCAAAATTATTAAATCACAAAAAAGATAAGATTTTTTGCCAGCAACCTTGTCCTTCCTTTTTAAAGGAAGGGGCTAAGAAAAGGGAGTAAATAACAATTTATATCATTAGTTGCAACAAGTCTATTAAAATGTTTAGAGTATAACATTAAAACCAAGATAGTTTTAAAAATACATCTAAGCAAAAGTACAAATAATATTTACCATAACTTAACTTAAAGTTTGCCTTACATTAAGAAAGAAGGCATCATAAGTCGTCTATATCTTATACAGTAGGATAATTTTAAAATTTATAAGAAGGATTTAGGTTTTGAAAGTAGCAAGTGGTGTAGTAGTTCAACAAAATAATGTTGATAATATTAATACCAAAAAACCAAAAATAAATGAATCAGATAGTACTCTTATAAAAAGTTTGTCACTTAAAACCAATATAACAATAGACCAAAGTAAAATAAAAAAATCTGATTCGGTACCTGCAG
>JACMQJ010000119.1 GCA_014377055.1 Candidatus Sericytochromatia bacterium | reverse complement strand
GATCTTGAAAAAAATAATATTTCAATGGAATTTATTTATTCAATAAATTATTTTACATATGATGAAATGCAAAAACTTAATAGCCTTAGGCAAATTCAAGAAAAAAATTTACCAAATGAGTTTAAAACATGCGACTACAGCAAAAAGATAAAACCAGCCGAAGTACATCTAAAAAAGTTTGAAGAGTTTCAGGATAAAAGAAATCTATCACAGGTATATTCAAAAGCTCGTAATCCTAATACAGCTATATTACATTCAGAAATCGGTAGAGAATTACAAATATATTTTAGTAAATCAGAAGATTTAGTTAATCAAGAAATAGTTATAAAAGAAAATGTAGTGTCAAAACAAAAAGCTTCAGAAAAACAGAGTATAGATGTTAATCACTGGTTTAAGTATGGTAATGGTCAAAATTCTTCATATGAATCTAATCCAGTTAAGAATCTGACAAGTACAACTTTTGGTATTTCATTAGATAAATTATTAGAAGATAATAATGTCGATCCAGAACTTTTTTCTAATTACAAAAAGAAGAAAAATTAATTTTTCTTTTCATTATGTTATGTCACTCATAACAAGAAATTGCAACCCCTTGTTGATATAACCTTATTTTAGTTAAAAAACTACAATCTAATTTTGAACAAGTATAAAGTCGGTTTATAATTAAAAAATATTATTTTTTACAAGATTAAATTTTTATAATGCAGTTTGATAATACATATTATTTACTTTTCTTATGGATAGTTCCTTTTCTATTTTTGTTTTATATTTATTCTCTGCAAAAAAAAGCAAAGCTATTAAATAAATTTGCCAACAAAAAGACTTTAGAAAAAATTTTAAATGTTTCTAGCAAAAAAGTTCATTATATCAAAGCCATTTTAATGCTTTTGATTTGTATCAATGGCATTATCGCTTTAGCAGAGCCAAAGTTTGGCTACACTTGGGAAGAAATAAAAAGAAAAGGTGTTGATATAGTTGTTGCTGTTGATGTGTCTAAAAGTATGTTAGCTGAAGATATTAAGCCTAGTAGGTTGCAACGAGCAAAAATGAAGCTGCATGATTTATTAGGTATTTTACAAGGTGATAGAGTTGCTTTAGTTGCCTTTGCAGGAACTGGCTTTTTGGAATGCCCTTTAACTTTAGATTATGAGGCTTTTCAAATATTTCTTGATTATCTTGAACCTTCTTTGATACCTGTTCCTGGAACATCATTTAGTAATGCTCTTGAAACTGCAAGTAAAGCATTTTCTGCTGATTCTGGTAGAGGAAAATCTATTATTATGATTACAGATGGTGAAGATCAAGATGAAGGATTAAAATCTGTTTTACCAACCCTCAAAGAAAAAGGAATTAGAGTATTCACAATAGGAATAGGTAAGGAAGAAGGAATACCAATACCAGATGAGCAAGGTGGATTCAAAAAAGATGAAAATGGTAATATTATCTTAACGAAATTAAATGTAAAAACCCTTGAGGAAATAGCCGTTTCAACAGGTGGTCAATTTGTCCGTTCATCATCTGGAGATATAGATTTACAAAAAATTTATACTGATGGGATAAAAGCAAATACAAAAGATAATGATTTTAAATCTTCAAAAAAACAAGTTTGGCAAAAAAGATTTCAAATATT
>JACMQJ010000118.1 GCA_014377055.1 Candidatus Sericytochromatia bacterium | reverse complement strand
TCTGGATTTAAAAAATCTCTGTTTTGATTACTTGTCCAAACAACTACAAAATTACCTACTGAATCCATAGAGATTTTTGGAAATTCTTGTGAACCCTTAGATGAACTATTAATAAAAAATTCAGTTCCAAAAGGATTACCCATTTTATCAAATTTTTGACCAACAATATTATAACTACCTCTGTCTTTGGTTGATTCCCAAACCACTACAAAGCCACCATTATTAGTCATAGCTACTGATGGTATCCATTGATCACCTGTTGTTGAGGTATTAACTTTAAATTCATTACCAGAATAAATACCATTCTTATCATATCTTCTAGCATATACTCCATAACCATCACCATCTTGACCTTTAGTTGACCAAACTATAATAAAACTTCCATTTTCATTAATTGCTACAGCTGGTAAATGCTGATCGTCACGAGTATTTGTATTAACTTCTAATACCTTTCCAATAGGATTACCATTATTATCTATTCTTTGTGCAAAAACATCCCTTGTGCCTTTTGCATTATCGACCCATGCCAAAATAGAGTTACCTGATTTATTGGTTGCAATTACAGGAGTTTCCAAAGTACTATTAATATTTAGATTTGATAATTGAGTTGATTTAGCAATATTTATTTCAGAGTTATCATCTTTTTTTAATCTGATGTAATTGACAGGGTATTGATTATTAATATCTGTAGGATTGGGGCAACCTATTGATGTTATCAATAAAGTTAAAGCTAAAAAATTTATAAATTTATTTATTTTTATCATTTTAAGTTATAGGTTTAAGATTCTCATTTTTTATATTTTTAAATTATAGCATTTTGTGTCAAAAAACTTATTAAAAGATACTTTTAGCTATTTTATATTAGACTTGTTGCAATGTAATAATAAATTTATTATTTTGCATCTTCTCTTGTCCCTTCCTTTGCAAAGGAAGGTTAGGATGGATTTATTCTTAACGCTATAATATTAATTTAGCAAATGCTTAAAATCCCTCTAACTCCCTTTGCAAAGGGAGGACAGGCTTACTGGCAATAATTATTATTATCATATATAATTTTTTCATTGCAACAAGTCTAATGAAAAAGGCAATATTAATTTAAAAAAAGCAAGAACTAAAGAATTACTTGGAATATGTCGCAAGCATTAGAGCTTTTAACTGGAAAAAACTGTCAAGGATGGTTTGGACATTGTGTATATAATGCTACTTAAATTAAAAATTCAATATTCTTATTAAACAATACTAAAAGCTCTAATCAATAATACTTTGTCTTACAATCAAGCTCATTATTGATAAATACAGTATAGATTAAAATACAGTATAGATTAAAATACTTTATATAAAATTAGTCTTTGAATAAATTTTATGATTCATAGATACAATTATCAAATATATTTTTATTCAAATTAAAAGGTTAACAGATATGCAAGCAGTTGTTTTAGAAAATAAAGATCAACCACTAATTATTAAAGAGGTCGATAATTATCAAATAGGAGCAGACGAAGTCTTAATAAGAATCAAGTCCGCAGCTTTTAATCATCGTGATCTATGGATTCAAAAAGGTCAGTATGCAGGATTAAAATATCCAATAATACTTGGCTCAGATGGAGCTGGGATTGTTAATAAAATAGGTGATAATGTAAACAAGAGC
>JACMQJ010000604.1 GCA_014377055.1 Candidatus Sericytochromatia bacterium | reverse complement strand
CTGACATATAATCAATCCTTATCATTGGTAACAGATCTTTATCAAATAACGATGGCTTATGGATATTGGAAATCTAACAATATGGATAAAGAGTCTGTTTTTCATTTGTATTTTAGAAATAATCCTTTTCAGGGTGGTTTTACAATTTCTTGTGGTTTGGAATATGTCGTTGATTATCTTGAAAATTTTAAATTTGATCAAAGTGATGTTGATTATTTAGCTACACTAACAGGTAATGATGATAAGCCACTTTTTGAAAAAGGATTTCTTGATTATCTTGTTGCCCTAGACTTTGCATGTGATGTTGATGCAATTCCCGAAGGAACTGTAGTATTTCCTAATGAGCCTTTATTAAGAATAAAAGGTCCATTAATCCAATGTCAATTATTAGAAACAGCTCTGTTGAATATTATTAATTTCCAAACGTTGATTGCTACAAAAGCCTCTAGGGTTGTGCTAGCAGCTAGAAAAGAACCTGTATTAGAATTTGGTTTAAGAAGAGCTCAAGGTATTGATGGAGGGCTATCTGCAAGTAGAGCGGCATATATAGGTGGTTGTACAGCAACATCTAATGTTTTTGCAGGTAAGATATTCGGTATTCCTGTTAAGGGAACTCATGCACATAGTTGGATTATGTCATTTGATACTGAATTAGAAGCAATGCAGACTTATGCCAAATCAATGCCTAATAATTGCGTCTTTTTGGTAGATACTTATGATACTGTGCAAGGTGTAAAAAATGCCGTTAAAGTTGGTAAAACTCTAAAAAAAAATGGATTTAAAATGGCTGGTATTAGACTTGATTCTGGAGATTTGGCTTATTTGAGTGGTGAAGCCAGAAAAATACTCGATGATAATGGTTTTCAGGATGTAAGTATTGTTGCTAGTAATGATCTTGATGAGAACATTATTAACAGTTTAAAAGAACAAGATGCAAAAATAAATGTTTGGGGAGTTGGTACAAAGCTTGTTACAGCATTTGATCAGCCTGCTCTTGGTGGAGTGTATAAGTTATCTGCGATTAGAGAAAAAGATGGTGAATGGCAACAAAAAATTAAATTGTCAGAACAAAGTATCAAAGTATCAAATCCTGGTATCCAACAAGTTAGGAGATTTAGTGCTAAATCAGAAAATATGGGTGATATGATTTATGATATAACCTCAAATATTGGTGATGAGCCGACCATGATCGATCCTCTTGATTCAACCAGAAGAAAAGTATTTACCAAAGATACAGATTATGTCGATTTATTAGTACCAATATTTAGAGAAGGTAAAAAAGTCTATAATTTGCCAGATATTAATTCTATTAGGGATATTACAACCAAAAACCTGGATAAATTTTATTCAGGTGTTAGACGTTTTGTTAATCCACATCAATACACTGTCGGTCTTGAACAATCACTTTATGAAGTTAAAAATGCTCTAATTATGAAATTAAGACAAAAAAAATAATTTTAATATTAACTTTAGTGCCAATTATTGCATTTTGCATAAAGATAGCTACAAAGCAAAATGCTAATAAGTTCATAAAATAAGGACTCTATATTTTTTAAATATATTTATTTTTACTGAAAATGCAATACAGCTCTTTTAACACCTATATTTTTAATATTCAAGTACTTTTATTTTTATAGGAATTTCTTCAAACTGATCAATAGCCATAATTATCTCTTCATTGGTAGCAGGCACACTCAAGTTAATGCGTTTGCCACTACTAACACAAGATAAAGCATGTTTTACAGCAGTCCAAACAGATATACCTAATAATAACGGTGGTTCACCAACTGCTTTACTTTTTTTGACATTAACTATATTGGTATCATTTTTAAAAAAATTAACGTTAAAAATATCAGGTACGTCAGTTATATTTGGTATTTTGTAAGTTGTTGGTGAATGAGATAATAAATATCCTTTTTCATTATACTTAAGTTCTTCACCTGTAACCCAACCCATACCTTGAATAAAACCACCTATGACTTGACCTCTATCTATCCCAACATTAATAGATTCACCAATATCAATTAATATATCGGATCTTAATACTTTTAATTCACCTGTAAATTTATCAATTAAAACTTCTGAAACAGCTGCCCCATTGGTAAAGTATAAGAATGGATTGCCTTTACCTGTATCACGATTAAAATCAACTCCAGGTGTTTGATAAAATCCTCTCTCACCTAGACTAACCCTTTCTCTATAAGCCAAAACTACAAAATCCTTAAAAGCTATTTTATTATCAGGAAGACGATTATCAAAAATATAATTGTCTTTAAAAACTATATGTTCTTTTGCTTTGGTAATACCATTTTCAAAAGATGAAAAATATTGTGCGGCAAATTCACTAAGTCTATCTCTAATAGCTTGGCAGGCAACAACTGCTGCTGAACCATTAATATCAGTTCCACTTGAGGCTGCTGTTGGAGATGTATTATTATTCTTTTCAGTTGATGTTGCCATAATTCTAACTGTTTCATAATCTATGGAAAATTCATCAGCAACAATTTGGCGTATTTTTGTATTAAGACCCTGTCCCATCTCAGTTCCACCTGTTGAAACCTGAACAGTTCCATCAAGATAAATATTTACTAATGCACTACCTTGATTCAAAAATTTTGTAGTAAATGATATACCAAACTTAACAGGAGATAGAGATATTCCTTTTAGATGAGTTTTTGAAACAGAATTAAATTCTTTTACTGCTTCTAGTCTTTCTGTATAATCAGAGCTATATATTAACTCGTCAAAGATTTCAGGTAAGACATTATTATGAATAATTTGACCATAAGGCGTGATATTTCTATCATTGACACCATAACAATTAATTCGTCTGATCTCATAGGCATCTTTTTTTAGATAATGAGCAATTTCTTCAATAATATTCTCTGTATTTAATGTACCTTGTGGACCACCAAAACCTCTAAAAGCTGTATTTGGAGGCAAATTTGTTTTGCAAACTCTACCATTAATTTCGACATTAGGTAGATAATAAGCACTATCAGAATGTAACATAGCTCTTTCAAGAATAGATGTTGACAAATCAGCTGCAGCACCACCATTAGAAAATAAATCAACTTTTAGAGCTGTAATCATACCATTTTTATCAAATGCTACTTTATAATTATTTTGAAATGGATGTCTTTTACCTGTGACCATCATATCAGTATCTTTGTTTAAAACAGCTCTTGCAGGTCTTTTTGTTTTGAGTGCTACTAGTCCAGCCATAACGGCAAAATGACATGCCTGAGATTCTTTGCCACCAAAGCCTCCACCCATTCTCTTTGTAATACAAATAACTTGATTTTGTTGCAATCCAAGAATACTTGCTGCAACTTGCACTATTTCTGATGGATGTTGAGTTGATGAGTGAATTACAAGAGTGTTATCTTCACCTGGGTAAGCAATAGAGGCTTGAGATTCAAGATAAAATTGTTCTTGACCACCATTAATAAATGTACCTTCAAGTATATGTTCAGAGGTTTTAAAAACTGATTGCACATCACCTCTAATAATAAACCTTGGAACCCCAATATATTGTTCTCTTTTGATAGCTTCATCAATAGTAAAAACAGGCTCTAGTTCTTTCATAACTATTTTTATAGCTTTTTTTGCTTTAGCAATAGCCTGTCTAGTTTCACCAGCAATAACAACTATTGGCTCTCCCATAAAAGTAGCTGTATGTTCAACTAGTAAGTGCTCATCTTGAATAATAGGGCCAAACTTATTAATTCCATCCAAATCTTTATAGGTGTATAAACCTATTATTCCTTCTATTTTTTCGGCTTCCGAAGTATCAACTGAAATCAGCTCACCATGAGCATAAGGACTACCAACAAAATCAACTATTAATTCATTTTTAGCAAAAGGCATGTCATCAATAAAGACTGATTCACCTGTAACATGACCTATTGCAGAATCATGAGGAATATTTTTACCAATTATTGACATATTACTTGTTCCTCTTCTAGACACTCAAAATAAAACTTTTTCAT
>JACMQJ010000603.1 GCA_014377055.1 Candidatus Sericytochromatia bacterium | reverse complement strand
TTTTTTAAATTTTCCAACTTCAGCAAATCTACTTAAATCATTAGATTCATAATAGTTCATCAAACAGCCTCATTAAAATTACAAATTATTATTATATCCAAAACTTAGTATTTAACGAATTATTTTTTAGGATAAATATTAATATTGCTATAATTTATCTTAGCAATATTAATAAGTAAATATAATTATGTCAAAAACTAATGCTATCAGGATTTTAGAATCAAAAAAAATAAATTATTCAACTTGTACTTATCAAGTTAATGAAGATAAACTTGATGCTGTAACAGTAGCTATTGAAATTGGAGCAGAGCCTGAATCTGTGTTTAAAACTCTTGTCACTAGAGGAGATAAAACAGGTATTAATGTTTTTTGTATACCTGCTAATATGGAGCTTAATCTAAAAAAGGCTTCGATTGTAAGTTGTAATAAAAGTGTTGAAATGATCAAAGTAAAAGAGATTACCGACATAACAGGATATATTAGAGGTGGATGTTCGCCAATAGGTATGAAAAAAGAGTTCCCAACTTATATTGATGAAACATCACAACTCTTTGAAGAAATATATATTAGTGCTGGTATGCGAGGAATGCAAATTAAAATAAAGCCTGATGATTTAACTAAGTTAGTTAAAGGTTCTTTTGTGGATCTAATTTAATTGAATTTATTTAAATATTTGATTAAGTAGATAGATAGTTTAAGTGTTGGTATGTTAGTATTTAAGTTAGGTGAGGAATACCTTTTATATATAGCTAATTAAGAACATATTTTGAAAGCAAATAAAGTAGTAATATTTAATAACCAATTGAGTGACTTGCTTGATAAAGTCACAGACTCTTTTATATCTTTTGATAATCAGTGGAATTTTACATATATAAATCACTCTGCAGAAAAAATATTGTCAAAAAATAAAGAAGAATTGATAGGTAAATGTCTATTAAATATCTTTCCTAATTTAAATAATTCTAATATTTATACTCAATTAAAAAAATCTTATGACGAGCAAATTATAATTAATATTGAAGATTTTGTCTTCTCTAAAGATAAGTCTTTTAATATTGATTGTTATCCATCTGAACAAGGATTATCTTTACATATAAAAGATATTACAGAAAAAAAGAGTTTGGAACAATCATTAAAATTAGAAATACAAAAACAAAATAATAAATTAGAAATAGAAAAAAATAAATTTATTTCTTTATTAAGAAATGCTCCTGCAACTATTAGTATGCTTTCTGGTCCAGAACACATTTTTGAATTTGTAAATGACAATTATATTAAATTTCATGGTAATAGAGATGTAATAGGAAAAACTGCAAGGCAGGCACTTCCTGAGATTGAAGGTCAAGGATTATTTGAATTACTAGACCAAGTTTATTCTAGTGGTGAAACTTTTTTTGGTAATGAAGTTGAAGCATTAGTTGAAAAAAAAGGAGATGGAAGTTTAGAAAGATCTTATTTTAACTTCATTTATCAACCTATTTTTAATAATGAGCATCAAGTTCATGGAATTGTAATTTTTTCTTATGATATTACTGAACAAGTTACAGCAAGAAAAAAATTAGAAGTTTTAACTAAAGAATTAATTAAATCTGAATCTGAGTATAAATCTTTAGCTGAGTCACTCGAAATACAAATATATAAGAGGACTGAACAAATAAAATCATCCAATGAATCATTAAAAAACTTTGCACATGTTGCCAGTCATGATTTACAAGAGCCTCTAAGGATGATTAGTAGTTATACATCTCTATTATCTTCTAGGTACAAAGATAAGCTAGATCAAAATGCAAATGATTTCATTGCCTTTATTACTGATGGAGCCAAGAGAATGCAAACTATGATTATAGATATTCTAAGTCATGCTGAAATAATAGAAAAAAATAAAAAGGAATCTCTAATAGATTTAAATGATACTATTGAGAAAATTAAACGTAACCTTAAATTACTTTTTGAAGATGACCATGTAATCTTAAATTATCAACATTTACCAATCATCAAGACAGATTCAACATATATGATACAGCTTTTTCAAAATTTAATTAGTAATGCTATTAAGTATCGCAAAAAAGATGTTAATCCGATTATTAATATTTCAGTAAAAAGTGAAGGAAATTTTTGGCTATTTTCCATAAATGATAATGGTATAGGAATTAATACAGATTATTTTGATAAAATTTTTATTATCTTTCAGCGTTTACATGTTAGATCCGAATATGAAGGTACAGGCATCGGTCTAGCTAATTGCAAAAAAATTATAGACCTTTATGATGGTAAGATATGGGTTGAAAGTATCGAAGGACAAGGAAGTACTTTTTATTTTACCTTACCAACCAAATAAATATGTGCTAAAACTGTTCTAAAAATCTAATATCTCCAGCCATGAAGTGCCTTATATCATCAATACCGTAACGCATCATTACCAATCTATTAAGACCTAAGCCAAACGCAAAGCCAGAGTACTTTTCAGTATCAATACTTTGCATTTTTAAGACATTAGGATGTATTAGACCGCATGGTAATAACTCCACCCATCCACTATGTTTACAAACGCTACATCCTTTGCCATTACAAATCAAACAATTGATGTCTAGCTCAAAACCTGG
>JACMQJ010000602.1 GCA_014377055.1 Candidatus Sericytochromatia bacterium | reverse complement strand
TTTTTTATGATAGCAATAACAGGAAGAATAATACCATCAACCGCAATGATAACAGGCAGTGTAAAACCTGAAAATAGAGGTGCTTTCATGAGTATTAATTCTTCAATACAAAATATGGGCTCAGGAATAGCTGCTATTATTTCAGGTCTAATAGTCTATAAATCTTCTACAGGTCAATTAGTAAATTATCAAATTGTAGGATACATTGCTATATTTGCTACTCTTGTATGTGTATATTTGGCGACAAAATTAAAGTATGAATAAGATCATGAAAATTAAAAGGTTGATATAAATGGATATTACAAAACACAAAGATCATAGACCTTGGAAAATGCCTAACCAGCCTTGGATTATGTATCAAGCTTGGAAAGATTTATTATTTATTCATTGGGAAATAGAAGTTGATGAAATTAAACACCTTATTCCTAAAGGATTAGAAATTGATACATTTAATGGAAAGGCTTGGATAGCTGTTGTTCCTTTTATGATGAGAGATGTTATGCCAAGATATACTTTTCCAGTTCCATGGCTTTCTTATTTTCTTGAGCTTAATGTTAGAACTTATGTTAAATTAAACAATAAAGCAGGAGTATTTTTTTTAAGCCTCGAAGCCTCTAATCCAATAGCTGTAAAAATTGCTAGAAAATTATTTTATTTACCTTATATGGATGCAAATATGAGTGTCAATAAAGAAAACGGTTACTTTAATTATTATAGCAAACGAACCCATAAAAATGAGCCTAAAGCCGAATTTGAGGTAAAATATAAGCCTATATCAGATATTATCACTTATAAACCTGATAGCATAGAAAGTTGGCTCACTGAGAGGTATTGCCTTTATTCTGTTAATCAAAAAGGTCAGATTTATATCGGTGAGATTCATCATAAAAAATGGAATTTGCAAGAAGCTGAATGTCAAATAATAACAAATACAATGACTTTGTGTCATGGCATAAAGACTCCTAAAACCGAGCCTCTATTACATTATTCAAAAAATATTGAGGTTGTTGTTTGGTATCCTTCACCAATAAGTTAGAGCAATATATGCACTTAAGTGTAAATTATACTGATTTAAGTCATCGAATTATTTTTAATTTAAGGAGATAATAAAAAATGAATTAAATTTTAGGGTTATTGACAAAATCTAATTTATTATTAAAGAATAAAAGTATGAATTAGGTAAATATGATAAAACTAAGCTCAAGAATACCAGGATTTTATAAGCTACCACAAGCTAAAAGAATAGAAAAATTAGCAGAGATTTTTGATTTAATCCCTTCAGAAGTTAAGGATCTTAGCTCTCAAGGCTCGCTAACATTAGACCAAGCTGACAAAATGATCGAAAATGCAGTTGGAATATACAGCTTACCTATTGGTTTAGGTTTAAACTTTTTGATCAATAATAAAGAATACATCGTACCAATGGCTGTTGAAGAACCGTCTGTAATAGCAGCAGCAAGCTCTGCCGCTAAGATTATAAGAGATGCAGGTGGATTTATCACAGATAGTGATGAATCAATAATGATTGGTCAAATACAAGTTTTAAATTGCCAAGATTTTGAATTAGCAAAAACAAAAGTTTTACAAAGAAAAAATGAAATAATAGATCTAGCAAATCGCACTGAACCAAAAATGTTTTCCAGAGGTGGAGGTGCAAAAGACCTAGAAATAAGAATTTTAGGTGATGAAAGCGAATATCCTTATTGCAAAATGATGATAATTAACCTTTTGATTGATACCAAAGACGCAATGGGAGCAAACGCCATTAATACAATGGTTGAAGGAGTTGCTGGATTAGTTGAAGATATTGCAGAAGGAAAAGTTTGCTTAAAAATACTTTCTAATCTTGCTGACAAAAGACTTGCTAGAGCAAAAGCGGTTATATCCCCTAGACTGCTTGATTCTGACAATTATAAAGGTGAAGAAGTAATAGAAGGTATTTTGCAAGCTCAAGCATTTGCTTATCTTGATCCATATCGTGCAACCACTCATAATAAAGGTGTCATGAATGGTATAGACCCTGTTATTATCGTTACTGGTAATGATTGGCGTTCTATTGAGGCTGGAGCTCATGCTTATGCTGCTCGTACTGGTAAATATCTTCCTTTGACGGATTGGAGAAAAGATGATCAAGGAAATCTTGTTGGTAAAATAGAGTTACCTATGGCTATAGGTATAGTTGGAGGCTCGATAAATCTACATCCAATGGCACAAATAGCTCTAAAATTTCTTGGAGTAAAAACAGCTAGAGAGTTAGGAGAGGTAATCTGTGCCGTCGGTTTGGCTCAAAATTTTTCAGCAATGAAGGCTTTATCAACCGATGGTATTCAAAAAGGACACATGGCATTGCATGCTAGAAGTGTTGCTGTAACAGCTGGAGCATCTGGAGAAGTGGCAAATATGATTGCCAGAGAAATGGTTAAACAAAGAGATGTTAAAGTTGACAAAGCAAAAGAATTATTTGCTTTATACTCTAGCAAATGATTTTGGCAAAAGCGGTTGGTAAAGTAATTCTTTCTGGTGAACATGCTGTTGTATATGGTATTCCAGCTATTGCTTTACCCATCCTTGGTTGCCAAGCTACAACAAAGATAGTTGAAAATAATCAACGTGGTCTAATAATTAAAGCTCCTCAGCTAGATAAAACTTATCATTTAGATGAACATAAAATCCCTTATTCACCTATTGAATTAACTGTAATCAATTTTTTTAAAAAATTTAATTTACCTATAAAAAATAATATTAGTTTAGAAATATCTTCAGATATACCTATTTCTAGTGGAATGGGTAGCGGTGCTTCTATTAGTACTTCAATGATTAAAGCCTTGGCATCTTTTTATAATTTAAATATAAGTAAAGAAGATATATTTGAACAGGTTTTTGAGATAGAAAAAATCTATCATGGAAATCCTAGTGGTATAGATCCAAAAGTTATCGTTTATGAAAAACCCTTTTATTTTATAAAAAATGTAAAAATGGAAATTATTAATATTAATGCCAAATTTACAATTGCTATTATTGATTCAGGTATCAGGAGTTCGACAAAAAAAGTGGTTGAATGGGTAGCAGAGCAAAAAAAGTTAAGTCCAAATAAATATGATAATATCTTTCAAAAAATAAATAATATAACTGAAAAATTAAAAGATGAGCTCAATGGAAATGATATTACTAAAATCGGTGATTTGATCAAACTAAATCATTATTATTTGCAAGAAATGGGTGTCTCAAATTATCAATTGGATAGAATTGTCACTGTAGCTAATGAGTCAGGAGCAGAGGGTA
>JACMQJ010000601.1 GCA_014377055.1 Candidatus Sericytochromatia bacterium | reverse complement strand
TTTGATAAAATACCTAGATCTTTTTTGTAAGTATCTTCTACTTTTAGACCATAGTTATATTCTAATTTAAGGTTTTCTAGCATTAATAAATTTATTTTAGCAATAATCTTATCAATTATCTCAAATAATCCTTCACCTAATTTACTATTAATAAAGACAGTATTATCAAGTAGTTTTAAAAAATATCCTCTTATTTTATCTATTTTAAAATAAATATTTTGTGAGTTATCTATTAGCAAATTAAGAATGTTTTTGATTATATTTTCAATTTCTTTTGCATATTTTTTTTCTTCTTTACCTTTAATATTGTTAGCAATATTTTCAACTTGTCTATTTAACAAAGGTATACTAGAGAGAAAAGCAGCATTCTTTAGTTTTTCTATTAAGTTATTACCGTAAATATCACTTTGGTGAAAATCTGTTTTACCTGTACCTATTGTATTACTACTAGTTACAGATACTTGCTCATTGTTTGACGTTATAAGTATCTTTTGACCACTAATAAATATCTCATAAATAATAATATTTTCATTCATTTGCTTTATATTTATGGTAACTTTATCTTTTTCTAAATCAAAGTTTTGTGAAATACTATCTATTAATAGAGCCTTTATATCTAAGTCAAGATCAACTTTTTCGATACTTACATCTAAATCAAATTGCTCTGACAATAAGTTAGATGAATCACTTGTTTTTTTTCTTTCTCGGATAATTTGTTCAGATGATTGAATGATGTTGTCTAGTTTCTTCTTTGTTTTTTTGTCAATTAATAGACCATAATTTTTAACAAAAAAATTAGCCAATTCCAATCTATCTCTTGATCCAGAAATACTTTGTGCTAATGAAAAATCTATTTCTTGTTTGATAGTATTTTTCAAAAACCTAATTTCTTTAATAACAATATTATCAAGAGTTTGTGCCGTTTTGAGATTATTATTAGAATTTTTAGAGATATTATTTATCGCTATTTGTAGAATATGTTCTCCTACCCTTAACTCAGAAGCAATAAATTTTACTGTCTTATTATCTATTTTACCTTCATTTTCGTCTATTTTAAAATAAATATCAATATCATTAACACGTATAAAAATGTTAATACCTGTGTCTAATGATCCGATAGCATCTATATCTCTAGTTCCAATGATCAAATCAGAATTGTTAAATTGTTTTTTAAATTGTGTTGATATAAGCTCACTAAAAAATAAGTCTATCATAGCATCTGTTATTTCTTGTATTGATGGATCATAGTCAGAATAGTTATTAACATTTCCAGACCATTTCATATTTAGTAGCTTATTATCATCTTTATTTACTACTACAGGTTTATTCTTCATAGAAAAGAATTTTAAGGCATGATCACATACTTCGATTCCCTTAAGTATATCTTTGGCAACATCATAATATTGATCAAGCCCACGAACTTTTATTTTATTACTAGAAACACCCATTCGTGTCATGTTGACTGTTTCAGCAAAAGAGTCTATATCTAACCTTTCAAGTTCAGGATTAGACTGAATATAATCTGCCGTGCTATCTTCTAATGCTCTTACTTGAAACTGAACAATTTTTTCAGCATCTGCAATTGATATTTCTAGCCCATCACAAAGTAATTTTCCACCTTCAAAAGTTATTACTTTTTTTAGATAGTCTTGTGTCATATATTAATTTTCTTACAAAAAAATAATCTGATAAAATTAGAAATAAAGTTTTAATTTTTAGTCTAATTTTATCAGATTATATCATAGTACAATTTGCGATTTATTAGTTTTATGCAAAATTCCTAAGTAGGTTGTTATTATCATTAAAAGCAATACGCTGATCTGTACTCTTAATATCTGTTGACGCAACAACTTCAGGCTTCTTAGTCGTTTCAGTTTTAGTTTTATCAACTACAGGTTGAGGCTGTGGATGAGTAGTTATAGAAGTAGCTTGGGTAACATTTGGTGTAACATTACTTTCATCTGATTGAGTTTCTTTAGCATCAATTAGTTCTTTAGGCTTTTCTGCAGTAATGCTAAATCTACCATTTGCTGGTGGAGTTGTATTATTGGCAGGTAAGCTAGCAAGTGCAATTTTCATAGACTCAGAAACACTTTT
>JACMQJ010000600.1 GCA_014377055.1 Candidatus Sericytochromatia bacterium | reverse complement strand
ACAGAAATTGCAAGTTTAGTTGAAGATGAAGCATTAGAAAAATCAGTTAAGTTTTTTAGATCAACATCTTTATTAACTTCAATAACATTATCTCCTTTATCAACATCTTTGTATCTAAGAAATAAACTTCCTATTTTACCATAATTTACATTATCGTTAAGCTTTAATTCATATAATGCTGTTACACTTTGATTTGAGCCAACTTCTCCAGCATCAACATTATTATTTCTAAAATCTTTGTCAGCTATATCTCTTTTTTCATAACCAATTAATCTATATTCTTTGACAACTTGTGGATTAAATTGAAATTGTATTTTTGTGTCTTTTGCTATAACTTGTAATGTACCAGTAAGATTTTGGACAAATATTCTTTGTGCTTCTTTGATATTATCAACATACGCATAATTTCCATCTCCTTGATCAGCTAGTTTTTCCATTAGAGTGTCATTATAGTTTCCCATACCAAAACCAACTGTGGAGAGATTAATGCCTGATTGAGAGCTTTGTTTTATTTTACTTAGAATAGCGTCAGGACCAACTTGACCAACATTTGCTACTCCGTCAGAGCATAAGATAACTCTATTAATTTCACCAGATGAAAAATTCTTTTCGGCTAATAAATAACCAAGTTTTAGTCCAGCTTCTGTATTGGTTGAGCCTTCTGTTTTTAGAGCTTTAATGGATTGTATTATTTTATCTTTTTGTTCAATACCAGTTGCATTTAAAACAACTCGGGCATCTGAACCAAATACAACAATAGCAATCCTATCATTATTATTTAATTGATTAACTAATATTTCTAAGCTATTTTTTACTAGCTCTAATCTATTTTCTTGACTCATTGATCCTGATACATCAACAACAAAGGTTAGATTAGCACTTTTTCTGATACTGTTGTCTATTTCTTTACCTTGAATACCAATTCTCATTATTTTCGTATTACTATTCAGATTAGAATTAACTAAATCAGTATTAATAGAAAACTTTCCATCAATAGGTTTTGGATAGTTATAATCAAAGAAATTCAAATATTCTTCGGTTCTAACAGCATCTTTATTAACTAAAATATTATTATCAAGAGATTTTCTTAGCCACGTATATGAGGCTGTATCAACATCAATCGAAAAAGTAGATTTATTATCATTCTGGGTTAAGACAAATGGATTATTACCATAGTTTGTGAAATAGTTATTTTTTGTTTTATTTTCTTCATTCATTGGTATCTTGGACACTATAGAAGGGTTAATAGCTGATCCAGAAGCTGATGATGGTGAATTATACATAGGTGTAGCAGACGTAGCACCTGCTGAGTTTTGACTATCTATACGACTATCTGGCTGTGGCATAGTTGTACTTGCTGAATCACTACTTCCTGCAGTTACTTGTGGTGTATTTGGAGTTGATGTTGATGTAGTACAACTATTTATCACTATGGCTGAAACAATTAACAAACTTAGATTAAGGATCGACTTTTTTGTTTTCATAATTTATAACCTAAAATAATTTTCTATATTTATTACTATACATTTTATTTACAAATAAGTCAACATTAACTTTTACTAAAAAGTAAATAAAAGACTTTTATTTTTATTAAAGACGTAGTAATATATATTTTAGGTGAATAGATGATTTATAAGAAACTCATCCCAATCCACCCTAACCCTCCTTGCAAAGGAGGGGATAAGATGAGAAGGGAGATAAGAGCAAATCCATCCTAGCCTTCTAATCCATCCTAGCCTTCCTTTGCAAAGGAAGGAATAAGAGAAAAAGAAGGGACTAAGAGGAAATAAGTTAGAAAAGATAAGTGATAAGATGATTTGTTTTATCACTCTCTTTTCAAAGAGAGGTTAGGTGAGTTTCTTAGATAGAGAGATATATGGAATATATAGAAGCTGGAAAGTTTTTAAAAAAGAAAAGAAAAAGTGTTGGTTTTAATACACAAAAGAGTTTCATTAGTGCAATGATGACAACTGATCCTGAGATAAATTGTAGTGAGTCATATATGTCACTTATTGAATCAGGTGTAAAAAGTCCAAGTGTACATTTGCTTGATTTAATTTCCCTTACCTTGAAGCTT
>JACMQJ010000117.1 GCA_014377055.1 Candidatus Sericytochromatia bacterium | reverse complement strand
TTATTTTGCTTGTTTTAGTGCTGTAATTAACTTTCCATAAATCACATCAAACATATCAATATAATCTTTTGCACCTACATCCGAACCTACAGATGATGGCAAGCTAAGATGTATTGCTCCTGTTTTTTGGGCTATTTCGTGAGGTATTCTTTGATTTTGCCAAGGCGATGTCATAATTACTTTTACTTTTGCTTTACGCATACGCAATATTAGATTTACTACTTCTCCAGCACTTGGTGGTATTGTTTCACGTGGTTCTACATAACCAATTAAATTTAGACCATGTCTTTGAATCAAATAAATCCAATCTCGATGATAACTTACTACTGGAGTACCTCTGTATGGTAACATTTCAGCATCCCATATTTTCATTTTTGCTTTTAGGGTTTTTTCAAACTTATTGGCATTATTATTAAATTGGGCTTTGTGAACAGGATCTAATTCAGAAAGCTTATTGGCAATGTTATGAGCAACAATAATACCATTTGCTGGATCTAACCAATAATGATGATTTCCACGTTTTGTACTATTTTTACCACCAGAATGATCTGGACCAGATATGAGATTAAGCGAATAAAATGGAGTATCTTTTAGTTCTTCACTATTATAAGGTATCAGACTAACTCCAGCAGATGGGTCAAAATATCCTTCTGTTCCTTCAAGTATTTTTGAGTTACGAGCATTGGCGACAGCTATTGGTAACCATGCCAAATCCATATCTTGACCATTTGTGATTAATAGATCCGCTTTATTAAGAGCAACCGCCATATTTGGTTTGGGCTGGACAGCGTGAGGATCGTTAATAGCTTTTGATAAGCTAGTAGCTGTTACATACTTACCTCCTACAAGAGATGCTATAGAGGCATCTTGGGGGAAACTACTTACAATATGTAATATAGCCTCGGCTCTAGTTGGAAATGATAAATATAGAAACGTTCCCAAAAAAACAATTATTATTCGTCTAAAAATACTCATTCTATTTCTCCAATTATATTGTTTTGTCATTATAACTCACCACCTTTAATATTCTGTTTTCCTTGATGCAATAAGATAAACTTAGCTTAGATGATTAAAATCCCCCTAACCCGCTTTGCAAAGGGGGAACAGGATAATTTAGGATATTCTTTTTCTTGTCCCTTCCTTATCGTGTTCCTTCCTTTGCAAAGGAAGGCTAGGATGGATTTCTTATCCCTTCTCTTTTCAAAGAGAGGGCTAGGGTGAGTTTCTTATTGAGCCGCTTTTAATGCAGGAATTAATTTACCATAAATTGCATCAAACATATCAATATAATCTTTTGTACCTACACGAGATCCTACTGTAGAAGGTAGGCTGACATTAATTGCTCCTGTTTTAAGACTAATATCTTTAGGTATTTCTTGATTTTGCCATGTTGATGTCAAAATTAATTTTACCTTTGATTCTTTTATATGGGCAACTAAAAGCTTGAGGTCACTATCACTTGGTGGTATTGTCTCACGTGGTTCAACATATCCAATCAAATTTAAACCATGTCTTTCAATCAAATAGTTCCAATCTCGATGATAGCTTACTACTGGAGTACCTTTGTATGGTAACATATCAGCATCCCAAACTTTTATTTTTTCATTTAAAGTCATTTCAAATTTATTAGCATTGGCTTGAAATTGACTTGTATGAGCAGGATCTAACTCAGCAAGCTTATTTGCAATATTATGAGCAACAATAATACCATTCGCTGGATCTAACCAATAATGATGATTTCCTCTTTTTAAGCCAACTTTACCACCACCAGCTTTTTCTGCACCTGCGATCAAATTAAGTGAAAAGTAAGGGCTTTCTTTTAGCTCATCTTTGCTGTAAGCAATTAAGCTCACCCCTTCGGATGGGTCAAAATAATTGTCTTCACCTTCAATAACTTTTGGATTACGAGCATTAGCATTAGCCGTTGCTAACCATGCTAACTCCATATCTTGACCATTTGTTATTAATAAATCAGCTCTATTTATTGAAACAGACATGCTAGGTTTTGGTGTGACTGCATGTGGGTCATTATTATCTTTTGCTAAACTAGTTACATTAACGTATTCACCACCTACAGCACTTGTAATAGACGCATCTTGCGGATAACTAGTAACTACATTTACCATCGCCTCTGCACCTACTGGAATTGCTGTATACAAAGCTAATCCCAAAAGAGCAACTTTTAAACTTTTTGCAATATTCATTCAATTATTCCTTTTTATTATTGATTTTATACAAATATACTATTTTTAGAATAAGTTATAAAACTTACCAACTCCTGGTGTTACTGTTCCACCGCCTATATTTACTTGTAAAAATACAGTGTGATAAGGATTATCGTTACCAGAAGCAAAAGTGTATTCGTATTGTAAATTAACTCTACTTACAGCATTAAAGAAGTAACGAACCCCACCTGTTAGACGCATTTGTGAGTCTTCATTTCCTTTTGGTAAGCCAAAGTAATCAAATCTACCACTAACATCCCAATCATGAAGAAAACGATAATTTAATTCAGAATAGACACCACCAACAATATCAGAAGGCATTAATGTTTTGACTGTTTGGTCAGCTAGCTTTACATCTAAGCCTCTTTTTGTACGATCAAGACTATATACAATTGGATTAGTTCTATTAGCTACCATAAACTCGGTTGTCCAACGTACATAAGGATCAAAAGGTTTTGGTTTATAAACATAAGTTAAATCTATACCACCTAAAATAGTTGAATCATTGTTGTTAAAAGAAATTTTCATTGGATTACTTACTTCTTTTTCATTGATTCCATTTGGCTTATTTTGACCAACTGCACCTGAAACGCCTATTTCTACGTTACTGTCTTCAGTTACATCAAAAAAAGTTGTACCACGCCCATACATTGTAAAATGTCTAAAATCAAGACCACCTTGGACTATATCAAATTTTCCTGGGAATGTACGATCTAAAAATCCTACAGGATTTTGCATTGCTGAAAGTGATAACTCTGTGAAAAATGGTGTTGGTGGTTGCCAATTAAGTTCGGCACCAACTGTATGAACACCATCAACTCCTAAGAAGTGAGTAGTAACAAGAGGAGGATCCGCAAATGGCCACTCATGATCATGATACTGATTTATCTTACCAAAGCTAGTTCTAAAAATACCTGTTTTTAACTGTAGTTGTGCTGGTAGCTTGTGAAACAAAAAAAATGACTCTTCTACTGATACAGAGCTGGGTGACCAAGTTGTAAACAATGCCCATTTCATAGGAAATAAATAAGCATCTTGTGAAAGTGATAGATCAAAGCTAGTGACATTAAGCCCTGCAAAGTTTCGATCACCAAGCTTTAAGGCATTAAATCCATTTTCATAATCAGAAAAATATGCATAATTGACATTACCTGTCCAAGACACGTCAACTAGACCATAACGACTTAAACTTATACCTTTGGTATGTGCTTCTGCGTCTGGTGTGCTCATCATTAGAGCAATAGAAAGACCACAAATTGAAAGAAGAGCTTTCTTAATTTTTTTCACTACTTATACTCCTTAAAATACTAATACAAATATATTTTTAATGTTTTAGAGATTGTGTTTCTAATACTTTATTCATTAACTACATTTATAAAAATGCAATAAAATTAAATTGCTATGAAAAAAATATTATAAGAAAATGTTCCTGTTTGACAAAAATTTATTGTTATTAATCTAACATAGAAAAAGATATTTCGCAAAATAAATATTTCATTAAGATAAATTTTTTGCAAATCACTTTTTTTCTAAAGTGTGTGAAGATAAATGATGAAAATCAGGTGTGTACTGGTGTGTATGCTTCAAACCATTATGTTGATGTTGATGTGAATGATATAATGAAGTTGATTCTCCTTCATGTGTATGACTATGATGATCATCATCATGAGTATGATAATGTTCATGGTCTATTGCAGCGTGAAAATGTGGATAATTATGTACTTTAAATTTATTGTTATTTAAATCAAGTAATTTCAAGTTTTTTAATCTAATTATCTCTATTGGTAGATTTTTTAATTTATTATTTTTTAAAGTCAATGAATCTAATTTTGATAAATTTGAGATTTCATTAGGAAGAATTTCTATATTATTTTTATCTAAATTAAGATATTTTAAGTTATTTTCTTGGTCAATTTGATTTGGTAGTGTTCCAAGCTCATTATTATTTAGATCAAGTTCTTCAAGGTCTAAAATTTTAAATATGTCGTTAGGTAAACGTTTTATTTTGTTACCACCTAACCGAAGTATTTTTAATTTTGTTAATTTATGAATGCCGTTTGGTAATTTTAAAAGCTTATTATGGCTCAAATCTACTATTTTAATCTTGGTTAACATATCAATATCAAAAAATATAGATTCTAAATTATTCTCACTCAGGTTTATTTTTTCAAGCTTGTTTAATTTACTCAGGTTTTTTGGTAAACTTGCAATTAGATTTTTACTCAAGTTCAAATTAGTAAGATTTTTTAATTGGCAAATTTGTTCAGGAATATCAATAAGATAATTTTCTTGGAGATTTAATGATCTCAGATTAGAAAAAATTATAATTTCATTTGGAAAATTTATAAGGTTTTGATTACTCAAGTTTAATTTATATACTTTATTAGGGTTTAAAATAGCCTCTTGAAGACTGTTATACTCTTTATTTATTATATGCTCTGAGCCATTATTAATAATACTAGAAATTGTTTTTTGACTAACATTATATTTTTTAGCTAGATTAGTTTTATTTATTCCGCCATAGTACATCTCAACAATTTCTTGCTGTTGGCTTTGGCTAAATATTTTACTTTGATAATTAATTTCTTTTGATGACTTTAAGCCTTGTTTCCTCAAAACTTTTAATACAGTTGACGAGTCAACAATTATTTTTTTTGAAATTTCAGTATTATTTATACCTTGCTTGTTTAGATTAATTATTTCATCTTCTTGATCTTTATTTAACTTTGTATATTCTTTTTTATCTCTAATTTCAATTTTATTTCGTTTTAATACTCTAAAAATTGTATCGCCTGAAACATCAAATTGTTTGGCAATATTTGCACTTGATAAACCTTGTTTGTATAGTTCTTTAATCTTTAACTCATCTTGTTTTTTAATTTTATGTGATCTATTATCTGATAATTTTGTCACATTATTTTTCTTTAAAATCTTAGAAATTGTATTAGTATGAATTTCTAATTTTTCACTTATTTCTTTAAGTTTATAACCTTGCATATACAATTTAATTATTTCTTGATGTTTGCTTTCATCCAATTTTTGTGGTGAATTAATTTTAAAACCATTTTTTTTTAAAATGGTTGAAACAACTCTTCTATCAATATCAAGTAACAGGCTTATCTGAACTATGTTTAAGCCTTCAATATGATGCTGTATAATTTTTGATTCTTTTATATTCATTAAAGTTACTCCATAGGTAAGGAACTTTTAAATAAACCATAATTACTAGTTATACAAATAAATACTGAACTTACAGATTTATTAATCGGATCTAAATTTATTTTTTCCCTATCTATAAAAAGTTTCATTTTTCCATTCTTTTATATTCTTATTTTTAGAATCAAAACTAACACCAACTAAAATTATTTCTTTGCTAGAAGATAAATATTTTTCATAATATCTTTTCTCTCTTATCTGTTTTAAAGCTGATTTAGAATTAGTCATTTTAAACTCAAAAATATAAATATGAGTAGATGTTTCGGCTACTGCATCTATAAAACCTCTACTAGTTGATACTTCTGCTTGTATTTTTGCCCCGATTAATGTAAAAATAAGATAAAAAATAGTATGATAATATAACTCTCTTTCATATAAAGTTACTTTTTTGTCTGGTTGCATTTTTACTGCTATTGTTCCAAAAATTGATTTTAATATATCAATAAAACTATTTAAATCATTGGCTTTTAATTTTCTTACCATTTCATTTATAGATATATCATTTGATATTTGTTTTCCTGCAAAATCATCTAAAATAAAATTTAAAAGTGAGTCTTTTACTTCTTTA
>JACMQJ010000116.1 GCA_014377055.1 Candidatus Sericytochromatia bacterium | reverse complement strand
TTGCCAAACACTTTATCTGATATTCGTCAAGGTAATAGACAATTAAAAATATGGTGTGCTGGATGCTCTACTGGTGAGGAACCTTACAGTTTAGCAATATGGTTAGAGAGTATTATTGATGACATTGATTTTTTGAATATAAAAATAATAGCAACGGATATTAATACAAATTCTTTAGCTAAAGCAAAAAGTGGTATTTATACAAAATGGTCTTTTAGAGATACTCCTTCTTGGGTTAAGAGTAAATATTTTATTAAGCATGAAAATAATTATATTTTGGATGAATCACTAAAAAAAAGAGTTAAGTTTTTTTATTTAAATTTGATAGATAACTCTTATCCATCTATTTTGAATGATTTATGTGATGTAGATATTATTCTTTGTCGTAATGTATTGATGTATTTTAATAAAGAAAATCATAAAAAAGTTATCGACCAATTTTACAAAACCTTATGTAAAGAGGGACATTTATTAGTCAGCTCTGTAGAGATGTCACAGGAGATGTACAAGAATTTTGAAATGATTAACTTTAATAATTTTTATGTTTATAAAAAGTCAGACAAAAAAGAAGTTGAATATTTTAATTATCTAGTTGAACCTACAAAAATATCTGTTCAAGAAATGCCAAAAAGTATCGAAAGTGAAATATCAGACTTAGAATCTAAATATATAAAAGCTTATGATTTTTACTTGGAAAAAAAATACCAGCAAGCTGAAAATATTTTATTAGATTTATATCAATCTTATCAAAATCATTCTGATAATGAACATCAGATAATAAAAACAATTTTGTTATTAGCACATATTTATGCTAATAACAGACTATTTGAAAAAGCTGAGTATTGGTCTAATAAAGGGTTAGAATTAGATAGTTTAAATATAGGTTTACATTATTTTATGGCTATTCTTTTTCAAGAGCAAAATAAGTTTGATCAAGCAATTCAATCATTACAAAAAGTTCTCTACTTGCAACCTGATTTTATACTTGCACATTTTTACTTGGGAATAATGAATCATAATCAACAAAAAGTTTTGGAATCAAAAAAACATTTTAACCGAGCATTGAATATTTTATCTAAAATGAATACTAATGATATAGTCCCAGAGTCTGAACAGATGACTGTTAAGCAAATGATAAATATTATAAATAAGCAACTAAAAAATAATTTATGAAATTTTATGATAAGGATTAATTATTTTGAATATAGAAGATAAAGAAAAGATACTAAAACAAAGAGCAAGCGAAATTTCCCTAGTATATAATCAAGAGGATAAGGATGATTATATAGATATTCTTGAGTTTACTATTAATAATGATAAATATGCTGTTGAAAGTAAATTTATAGATGAAGTTTATCTTATCAAAGATATTACCGAAATACCTTTTACGCCAAGCTATATCATTGGTGTTATTAGTGTTAGGGGAAATATTTTTTCAGTAATTGATATTAAAAGATTATTTAATCAGCAATCACAAGAAGTAAAGAGTAAAAGTAAAGCAATTATTCTAAAAAATAATGATATGGAATTTGCTTTACTAAGTGAGTCTGTTATAGGTATAACAAGATTAAAAAGGAATGATATACAGACTAAACCCTTTTCACTAACAGGATTGCAGGCGGAATATATTCTGGGAATGACAACTGAAAAATTAGTAATACTTGATGCTGATAAGATGTTATCCGATAAAAAGATGATTATAAATCAAGAAGTATAAAATAAAGGAAAAATAGATGAATTGGTTTATTAACTTAAAGATGAGAGTAAAATTATTTTTTACTCTTGGTTTAATATTATTAATTATGATAGCTCTTTTAACTTTTGCTTATAGAAGCAAAATAGATGTTCAAAACTCAGAGCAATTATCTTTTAACAAAAATTTTAATAATGCGGTTGATATAATGAATTTTAAAGCTAATAATATAAAACAATATTCCAATGTTATTTCCATTAGCTCCACACAAAAAAATCAATACTCGGATCAATTATTAAAAGAAAGAAAAGAGTTGATATTAGAAAATACCCAACTAATAAAAAAGCTTCATGATAATAACTTAAACGATAAAGAATTTACAAAAATGATTGATGAACTCTCTAATTTGAGAGAAATATCTAATAAATTTGCATCATCAACAGTATTACCACTAATTGAACAACAAAAATATGAAGAAGCAAAAGTTTATATTTTTGGTATTCAAAAAGATAGGTTTATTCGTATTGTATCAATCTGTGACAAGATTAGAGATAGTATTTTAGAAAGCTCTAGTCAAAATAATATTCAATCAAAAAAAAATCTTGATAGTTTCTTTTTTATATTTTTAATCTCAGCTTTAGTAGCTATTGCCTTTACTATTGCCATAGCAATGTTTTTAAATAAAATTATCTCTGAACCAATTCAATTATTATCTTTAGCTGCTGAAAGAGTAACAAAAGGAAATCTAAATATTGACCTTAATCCAATTCAGCGTTATGATGAAATAGGTTTATTAATTAATACGTTTGTTTTGATGGTTGATTCAATTATAGAAACTTCAAACATCGCAAAACAAATAGAAACAGGCAAATTGGATTTTGTTATCAAGCCTAAATCAGAGAACGATGTTTTATTAAACTCATTTTCTAGTATGTTAACCAATTTTAAAAAAATGACTAACGTTGCACAAAACATTGCTAAAGGTGATTTGACTTATAATCTTAATCCTTCCGAACATGATATTTTAGCTATTGCCTTTAAAAATATGGTTGATAATCTACGCAATATTATTTCGGAAATACAAGCAACTTCTAGCTTTTTGGTAACAACATCAGGTGAAATAAGTGCTAATACATCAGAATTATCAGCTGGTATGATGGAGACAGCAACATCTATTAATCAAACTACTGCAACTGTCGAAGAAGTTAAGCAAACAGCTCAAATATCATTACAAAAAGCTAGACAAGTTGTTGATCTTGCTCAAAAAACAGCACAAGTTTCACAGGCAGGTAAAAAATCATTGGATGAGTCAGTTGCCAGCATGGAAGAAATTAGACGACAGATGGATTTTGTTTCTGATAGTGTTATCAGGCTTAGTGAACAAACACAAGCTATTAGTGACATTATTAGTACAATTGATGGTCTTGCAGAACAATCAAATCTACTTGCTGTCAATGCAGCTATTGAAGCCGCTAAAGCAAATGAACATGGTAGAGGCTTTTCGGTTGTTGCTCAAGAAGTTCGTAAACTATCAGAACAATCAAAACAGGCAACATCTCAAGTTAGAACTATTTTAAGTAATGTTCAAAAAGCAACTAATACAGCTGTTATTACAGCCGAACAAGGTAATAAGAGTGTTGATGAAGGAATAAAAAAATCGGCTCTTGCTAAAGATGCTATACAGACACTTTCAGCTAGTATTATCGAAGCAGCTCAAGCTTCCACACAAATATCTGCCTCAGCTCACCAGCAGTTAATAGGTATGGAACAAATTGCCTCAGCAATGGAAAGTATTAAGATTGCCAGTATTCAAAATGCTTCAAATACTAAGCAAGTTGATTTAGCTATGACTAATTTTCAAAAGATTAATCAAAAACTAACTAGTTTATCAAATACTTATAAGCTATAGGTTATTTAATACATGAGTAATGAAGACGATTTTTTTAAAAGATTACAAAAAATATTTAAAATAGAAGCAGAGGAAAATTTAAAAACTATCTCTGATAATATTCTTCTTTTAGAAAAGAATAAAAATGACCTTAATACACAACAAAAAGTTATTGAAATAGTTTTAAGAGAAGCTCATAGTTTAAAGGGATCTTCAAGATCAGTAAATATACCTGAAATAGTCAGTATTTGTCAGCCATTAGAAAGTTTATTTTTAGGTATCAAAAAAGGTCAAATAAGTATTTCTGATAATTTATTTGATATTATTTATGAGGTTATTGATACAATAAATCAGTTGATTGATCCAGATAGCAAAAAACCTTCAATTTATGCAATTATAAAAAAAATAAATCAATTACAAGCAGTTAAAAATGATTCGATTGAAAAAATAGAAGTACTTAAAAAGATCGATGATTTTACTGATCCAAAAGTACAAGAAATACAACAAGAACCAATAGCTAAAATTGAAACAACTGAATCAGAAAATAATAATCCTGATAAAAGTATTGACGTTAAGAAAAAGCATAATGATGAAACCGTTAGAATAAATGTTAACAAATTAGACTCAATTTTTTTAAAAACAGAAGAAATGTTAACTGTCAAAATAAATACAGAGCAAAGAGCTAAGGATATTAGAAAATTAAGTAATGTTATAGAATCTTGGGAAAAAGATTTTTTTAATAGTTATGCTGAAATGAAAAAATCATTACAAAAAATATCTTCAAATAATAATGTATCGCTAAATCAGTTTAATGAAATTGCTGATATTTTTTCTAAAGAATATGAAAAATTTAAATCAATAAAAAATATCATTAACCCTATTCTTATTTCATCAGAACAAGATAGTGAAATAGCAAATATTACTATTGAAAGATTATTAGAAGATGTAAAAAAGACTTTAATGCTACCTTTTAACTCTATTACTGAACTATTTCCTAGAATGGTCAGAGATATTGCTAAACAGCAAGAAAAAGAAATAGATTTTTTTATTACTGGTGGGGATATTGAAATTGACAAAAGAATACTTGAAGATATTAAAGAACCGTTGATCCATCTATTAAGAAACAGTATAGATCATGGAATTGAAAGTACCTTACAAAGAAAAAAATCAAAGAAGAAAAATGTCGGAAAAATAGAAATTTCAGTAACACAAACTGGCATTGATAAAATAGAAATTAATGTCAGAGATGATGGGCAAGGCATCATGATCGAAAAAGTTAAAAAAAAGGCTTTAGAAACAGGTCTTATTTCATCAGATCAAGAAATCTCTATGACTAATCAAGAAATAAGTTATTTAATTTTTAATTCTGGATTTTCTACAGGTAATATTATTACAGATATATCTGGTCGTGGTCTTGGTAACGCAATTGTTAAAGAAAAAATTGAAAAACTTGGAGGTGTAGTAACACTAGATTATATACCAAATGAAATGACAAATTTTAAGCTTACTCTTCCTCTTACTCTAGCTACATTTAGAGGGCTTTTAATTAGAGAAAAAGAAAAGCATTTTGTTCTTCCATTGATAAATATAGAAAAAGTAACCAAGATTAATAAAAATGAAATTAAAATATACGAGGGTGTGCAGACTATACATATCGATCAGCAAATTATACAGTTAGTCTCTCTTTCAGATATATTAAATTTGTCTTCATCTAGTAGTTATGAACAGTCAGAGTTTTTGCAAGTAGTTATAATTTTTACAACTGATAAAAAGCTTGCTTTTTGTGTTGATGAGGTTTTACACGAACAGGAAGTAATGATCAAAACATTGGGTAAGCAATTATTAAAAGTAGCAAATATAGGTGGACTAACCGTTTTAGCGTCAGGTAAATTAGTACCTGTTATCAATACCAATGAATTATCAAAAACGGTAGCCAATAAACCAATAAAATATCTTAAAGAATCAGTAATTAATAAAGAAGAAATAAAGAAGAAATCTATACTAATAGCTGAGGATTCAATTACATCAAGAACTTTATTAAAAAATATTCTTGAAACTAGTGGATATGATGTAACTACTACTGTTGACGGATATGAAGCTTATTTGATATTAATTCAAAAAACTTTTGATTTAGTTATTTCTGACGTAGAAATGCCTCGCATGACAGGATTTGAGCTGACAAAAAAGATAAGAGAAACAGAAAAAATAGCTAATATACCAGTTATACTAGTAACATCACTTAGTTCAAAGGAGCATAAAGAGAAAGGAATTGAAGTTGGAGCAAATGCTTATATTGTTAAAACAGAATTTGATCAAGAAAATCTCTTACAAATTATTCCTAAGCTAATCTAAAAGTTATGATAAAAGTACTTATAGTAGAAGATTCCATAGTCACCACAGAATTATTAATTTATATACTAAACTCTAACAAAGATATAGAAGTTGTTGGAACTGCTTTGAATGGTGAAGAAGC
>JACMQJ010000599.1 GCA_014377055.1 Candidatus Sericytochromatia bacterium | reverse complement strand
TTTAGAAAACAACAATCTGAAATTATTCAAAATGTCTTGGACAAAAAAGATACATTAGTTTTGATGCCTACTGGTGGTGGTAAATCTATTTGTTTTCAGATACCAGCAATAATAACTGAAGGATTGTGTATCGTTATTTCACCTCTAATTGCTTTGATGAAGGATCAAGTTGATGGGCTTAATGCCAATGGTGTTAATGCTGCTTTTTTAAACAGTAGTATCACTAATGAAGAACAATCCGAAGTAGAATTAAGTGTTAAGCAAGGTAAAATAAAGTTATTGTATGTTTCACCTGAAAAAGCTGTAACACCTTGGTTTTCTTCTTTTATAAAGCAAATAAAAGTTAATTTATTTGCCATAGATGAGGCTCATTGTATATCTTCATGGGGTCATGATTTTAGACCTGAATATACTAAATTAAAATTTTTAAAAAATAATTTTCCTAATATTCCAGTTATAGCATTAACAGCTACAGCGGATCGATTAACCAGAAAAGATATTGTTGAACAATTACAACTTAATGAGCCTGAAATATTTATTTCATCATTTGATCGACCAAATATTTCATTAAGTGTTTTGCCTGGTCAAAATAGAATTAAGACCATTATTAATTTTATTATGGGGCGTAGGAATCAATCAGGAATCGTTTATTGTCTTAGCAAAAAAAGTGCTGAGGGTGTAGCTCAGAGATTAAGAGAAATTGGTATCAATGCAGAGCATTATCATGCAGGAATGAATGCAGACAAAAGATCAGAGGTACAAGAAAAATTTATTAAGGATAAAGTTCAAATAATTTGTGCCACTATCGCTTTTGGTATGGGTATTGATAAATCTAATGTTAGATGGGTTATTCATTATAATTTGCCAAAAAATATTGAAGGATATTATCAAGAAATAGGTCGTTCTGGTAGAGATGGCTTAAAAAGTGAAGCTGTCCTGTTTTATACTTTTGCTGATATTATGCTCCTAAGAACATTTATTGAAGATAGTAGTCAAAAAGAATTACAAACAGCCAAACTTGAACGTATGCAACAATATGCAGACTCATTAATTTGTCGTAGAAAGATTCTTTTAAATTATTTTGGTGAAAATATAACCGAAAACTGTAATAATTGTGATATATGTAATAATCCTCCAACTTATTTGGATGGGACAATTATAGTTCAAAAGGCTTTATCAGCTATTCTTAGATTACAAAAAGAAGATAAGAGAGTTGCAACAGGTACTCTTATTGATATTTTGCGTGGTTCATCTAAACTCGAGATTTTACAAAATAACTATAATACAATCCAGACTTATGGAGCTGGCAAAGATATAAGTTATCCTGATTGGCAATATTATATAATGCAAATTTTAAATTTAGGATTTATCGAAATAGCTTATGATTATAACTATACTGTCATGCTAACGAAAAGTAGTCGAGAAGTACTTTTTAATCATTTAAAAGTTAATTTAATTAGTCCAGAATATGCTAAGAAAAATGCAGAACAAAAAGTTAGACAACCTTCAAAACAACAAATAATATCTGGTAGTCTATTTGAAGTATTGAGAGAATTAAGAAAACAAATAGCTGATAGTGATAATATCGCTCCTTATCTAATTTTTAGTGATGCAACACTGCAAGAAATGGCAAAAGAAAAGCCAATTACTGAACATCATATCAAAAAAATATCAGGTGTTGGAGCAAAGAAGTTTAATATGTATGGAGAATTGTTTATTAACTGTATATTTGAATTTATCAAAAGACAAAATGATACATCTGTTAAGGGTAGTACTTATACACACACTTATGATATGTATAAAGAAGGTTATTCAGTAGAAGATATTGCCATAAAAAGAGAGTTATCAGAGGGTACAGTTTATTCTCATTTAATTTTTCTTTATGAGAATAAGTACAACATTGATGTTTATAAATTTGTTAGTCACAAAGAGATGAATCAGGTCTTTAATGCAATCAAACAATTAGGTAACACTTATAAACTAAAAGAAATACATACTCATCTAAATGAGGAAATTGATTATAATAAAATAAAGTTTGCTCTGGCACATTATTTGATTAAAAAAGATGTAACCCAATAGTTTTTAAACTAACAAAAAAGCTCTCTGACATTAGAGAGCTTTTTTTCTTTTAGGTTTTATTTAATTCCCCAATCTGGTTCTGAATCATAATTTGTTAAAGAAGAATTAGTAAAATTATTAATTGACTTTGTAGCTAAATCTGATATGGATAGATGAGTGTATACTGCGAATTTGCTAACCTTAAATGTAGAGGGTGTATAACAAGATAGATTATTTTACTATCATCAGTTGACAATAGAGTGGACAATTTTAGACAAAATGAAACTTTCAGAAAGAAGTACGAAAGTATTTATAGACAAAATGTCAAATTGCATCTTTGCGGCATACGGTAAATTAAATTTCAGAAATATGAGCCGATATATTGATATAGATGAGAAGACAATATCACGCAATTATAAAAAAGCTGATTTAGTCGATATAACTCAGATGAACAATTTAGGAATTAGAGAAATATTTAAAGAAGAGAACAAAAATATATTAGCAATAGATTGTTCATTTATCAAGAAAAGTGGTAATAAGACTTATGGTTTAGATAAACTTTGGGATAGTAAAAATGTGAAAGCAAATAAAGGGTTAGAAATATCGTTGTTATCTTTGGTAAATACAACCTATAATACAGCTTATTCGATAAATGCAATGCAAAAGCCCTCAAAATTTGAAAGTGATGAAAGAAGAGTTTTACATTATTTAAAACAGTTAG
>JACMQJ010000115.1 GCA_014377055.1 Candidatus Sericytochromatia bacterium | reverse complement strand
GGCATACTTATTGCTGCTGATAGCTTCCACAAAAGTGGCTATTCAGAATCACTTGCCTCATTATTTGCTAGAGCTATTTATGATTTTGAAAAATCTACAAAGATGACTCAAACCGATAAATCAAATGACATTAACCAATTAATAATTGAAAGACAAAATGAAGAACGTCTAGTAATGACTGTTACAACGAGCTTTATTTTGGCTGTTGTAACAAAAGGTATGACCAATCTAGGCTTATTAAAAATGGAAATACGTGATTCTATTGATAAAATTAAGCCATTACTTGGAGTTTAAAATTTAATATAGAAAGGGTCTAAAAAGTGGCTATACATACTTTAGATATGAAAAAAATCTCAGAGCTTAACTCAGAGTTATGTTTATCTGTAGATTGGAAAAAAAACACTGATCACCTTAATAATTTGATTGCAAAATATGCACCATTTATTGATATGGCAGCTTGCTGGTCACAACTAGGTGAAAATAATTATTTTACCAAAAATGCAGAAAATTTCTTTAGTGAGTTTTTTAAGGATATTAAAAGAGCAGATATGATTCAGTCAAAAGAACTGATCACACTTAGTAATAAAATTCTTCCTAGTACTTATGTTATATCAATCTCGCTTGATGGAAACTATCTTGGTATGTTGTTAGTTCATTTAAACCATAAACAAGTTAGTATTGATATTTTAAAAGCTTTAGTTAAAGCAATACTTCCACAACTTTCACTATCAAGATATGCAACCAATATGGCTGTAGAAGTTGAAAAAAGGACAAGTACAGATAAGCTTACAGGTCTTTGGAATCGTACATATTTTAACGAAAGATTTAGGGAAGAATGTATTAGATTACAAAAATCAAAAGAACAAGGTTCAGTTGTTGTAATTTCATTTGATGAGCTTGCCGCAATGGAAAAGGTTATTAGTAAAGAAGAACATGAAAAATTAATTAGTGAAGCTGGCGATATTATAAAAAAAGTAGTTCGTCAAACTGATTGGATCGTTTATTGGGACAAGCATGAAATTTTAATTTATTTGACTAATACTCAATCAGAGTCATCAATTGATGTTATGAATAGATGTGTAACAAAACTAGTAAATATTCACCCACTTTTAACCCCAATACTTGGTTTATGTAGTACTTTAGAAACAACGTCAGCTAGAGCACTGATTCAGTTAGCTTCTCGTCGAGTTGAGTTGGCTCGTAAAGATGGACGAAAATCAGTTGTTTGTTATGCTACTAAAGAAGGGCTTAAATTTATGCAACTTACTCCTAAAGCTAGTAACTCTAAAACTGAAGTTACAGAAGAATAAAAATTGACTTCAAATTTTATTTTATCAGCTCTAAATCATTTAAGAGAAGAAGAACCTCTTGCAATAGATTTATTATCAAGAGCAGCCAATAATGATCGTCTGAGTCATGCTTATCTCTTCACTGGTAAAGACTTTGAAAAGTCTATGACAATTATTCGAGCTTTTTCAAAAATACTTTTGTGTGATAATAAAAATGCTACAGATAATTGCCTTAGTTGTCGTGTTTTTGATTCAGGACAAAACCCCGATTTTAGAATATGGAAGCCCGAAATAGAAAAAACTAAATTTATTAAATTAGAACAAATACAAGAGCTAATTTCTGAAAGTCGCAAATACCCTATTACCTCAAAAAGTAAAGTATTGGTATTAGAAGAAGTAAATCAAATGAGAGTTGAGGGTTCAAACTCTTTGTTAAAGACACTTGAAGAACCTTCACCTTTTACTACAATAATTTTAACTGTTGACTCACTAGATAATTTATTATCGACTATCATTTCAAGATGTCAGATTATACCTATTCGCTCTACAGTTGAAAAAAATACAGAAGAAATTAATTTAAAAGACTATTTTCCTAATTCATATATTCAAGCAAGTGAAATGTCTACGAAGATGTCAAAAGTAGAAAAAGAAGAAATAAGTAAGTTTCTAAAAAATTTAGAAAATACGCTTTGGCAGGTTTCAAAGCATAATATTGTTTCAGAAACAAATTTTAATAACCGGATCGAATTTTTAGAAAAAATAGAAAAGTATATAGTTTCCCTTGAGAGCTATGTTAACCTAAAAATATTATTAGAAAATTTATTTATCGATCTTTATAAATATAGAAAAGTTTTTGGTTTTTAGATCCTAGATTTAAGCAATAAGCTAGTTAAATCAAAATAACTCTATTTTCAATGAAGATTATTTTAACTGTATAATCAATATATATATTTTATATAACGAGTTAAAAAGTGAAAAATTTACCAATAAGCACACAAACCTTTAAAGATCTTATTGAAGATAATTGTTTATATGTAGATAAAACCAAGGATATATATAAGTTATTAGAAGGAAGAGAAAAGAAGTTTTTCTTTTTGTCAAGACCTAGAAGATTTGGAAAATCATTATTAATAAGTACTTTAGAAGAGATATTTTTAGGTAATAAAGAATTATTCAAAGATTTATGGATCTATGACAAATACGATTTTAAAAAATATCCTGTAATTAGAATTGATTTTACTGCAATGGTATATGCAGACGGAATTGTTGGTTTTAAAAATTCTTTTTTTAATAAAATAAAAAATATAGGCTTAGATTATAAAATAAGATTAAAAAGTAAGGATTATAAGACTGCATTTCAAGAACTAATAATTAAACTATCAAAAATAGATAAGGTTGTTATTTTAATAGATGAATATGATAAACCTATTGTCGAATATATTGAGGACTCTGAAATAAGAAATAAGATGAAAGATATTATCAAAGATTTCTATTTAGTATTAAAAGAGTGTGATAGATATATCAAATTTGCTTTTTTAATTGGTGTTTCAAAGTTTTCTAAAATATCATTGTTTTCTGGATTAAATAATCTAATAGATCTGACTTTAGATCCTGAATACTCAACAATGTTAGGTTATACACAAATAGAGTTGGAATATTATTTTGATGATAGAATTAAGCTTTTAGCTGAAAAACAAAATATTTCTGTTAAAGATGCAAAAGAAGACTTAAAGAGATGGTACAACGGATACTCATGGGATGGTCTAAATTTTGTTTATAATCCATTTTCTATTCTTAACGTATTAAAAGATAAAGTTATTAATAATTATTGGTTTAAGTCAGGAACACCTACACTTTTAATCAAACTAATAAAAGATAAAGATATTGATGTGAGAACATTAGAAAACTTTGTAGCCTCAGATGCTTTACTTGATTCTTTTGAAATAGAAAATATTAATGTCCCTTCACTACTTTTTCAAACGGGATATTTAACTATTAAAGAAATAATTGAGCCTAACTCGCCATATAGAGAATATATATTAAACTATCCAAATATGGAAGTCAAAGAATCACTTTTAAATAATATTTTAATGGGATTTGCTAATGAAGATGATAGTAGAATAAAAATAAATAGCTTATTCAAAGCCTTAAATAAAAATGATCTTGATGGATTTTTTAAATTTATTTTTGACATCTTTACTCATATACCCAACGAAATATTTATGTCAGATAAAGAAAGATACTATCAAACAATTATTTATCTTATTTTAACTTTAATAGGAGTAAGAATTAAGGTTGAAATCCAAACTAATATTGGTAGAATTGATGCTGTTATTGAAACTCGAGATAATATATATATCATTGAATTTAAGATGAACTCTGTTATTCAAGCTCTAAATCAAATCAATGATAACAAATACTATGAAAGCTATCTCCTATCTCCTAAAAATATTTATTTGGTTGGTGTTAGCTTTGACTCTAATATTAGAAATATCAAAGATTGGCATTTTGAAAAACTAATTAGATAAAAGATTTTTAAGGTTGTCTTGTAATAAATTATTTTATTTTAAAACAATTTTTTCTAAAGCATCTATCCATACTGGATTACTATTGAGTGATTCAACCAGTTGAACCTTTTCACCGCCCACAGATTTGAATAATTCATCATATTCAACACTTATTTCATAAGCTGTTTCTAAACAATCACTAACAAAAGAAGGAGCAAAAACTAATAATTTTTTATGTCCTTTTTGAGCCATTTCTTTAATAACAAAATCTGTATATGGTTTTATCCATGGAGTTCTACCAAGTCTTGATTGAAAGCAAATAGTAAATTGTTCCTTGGTAAACCCTAATTTTTCGGCTATAGAATAAGCTGTCTGAACACATTGAGCTCGATAACAAAATTGATTTTTTTCTGTAATGGTTTCACAACAGCTACCAAATTTGCAATAATTTTCATAATCACCATTTTTTATATGTCTTTCAGGTATTCCATGAAAACTAAATAAAATATGATCGTATTTTTCTTTTGTAAGATATGTTTTACCAACTTCAACACAAGCATGAATATAATCAGGGTCATTATAAAAATAACTTTTAATATCAATATTAGGTATACTTGGCCAATCCTTTACAATTCTCATGACTTTTTCGATAACAGAAGCAGTAGAAGCAGAGGCATATTGTGGAAACAAAGGTATAACTTTAATTGATTCATAAATAGAGCTTTTAAATTTGTCCAATGCTTTTTGAATTGAAGGATTACCATATCTCATAGCTAACTGAACATCATAATCATCACCTAATTTTTTTTGTAATTGTTCTTGGACTTTTCTACCATGAACAAGCAAAGGTGAACCATTATCCATCCAGATATGCTTATAATATTTTGAAACTTTTCTTGGTCTTGTTGGTAAAATAATCATTTTTACTAACATGAATCGACCCACAGGATGAATATCTATGACTCTAGGATCAGATAAAAATTCATTAAGATATACCCTTATATCAGAGGGCTCAGGACTGTTTGGAGTACCAAGATTAACCAATAAAATAGCTTTCTTTGTTTTACTAGCTACTTTTGTCACTTTGTTTTCAAGAGTATTATTATCTAACATTGTTTTTTAAACCATACTAAAATTGTCTACACTAGTATATTATTTCAGAAATGATAGATTAAATGATATTTTTAAGATAACTTTAAAATCTTATGTAAAAAAAAGTGTATAAAGCTTTTATATATCGTGCATAAGATATTTATTTTAAATGAAATAATAATTTTTTTGTGGATAATAGTATTAATTAACTTAGGAATTAAAGGTAAATTATGATAATTTGGTTAACATTGTTTCTTTTATTAATAATAGCAGAAAGTTTAATCGGAAATTTTACGGCTCTTACTATTTCGTTAGGTGCTATAGTTGGAGCAACAGCAGCATTTTTTCATATACCATTAATGTTTCAAATAATCCTTTTTACAATTGTTTCTGGTGGATCTGTAACATTTTTACGTTCAGAGTTACAAAAAAGATTTACTCCAGCTATAACTCATTTTGCAGGCGAATCTTTAATAAACGAAAAAGCTATCGTCATCGAAAAAATATATAAAAATAAAAAAGGTCGAATAAAAGTGGGTGGCGAGATATGGTTTGCTGAATCTGTATCAGATATAGAAGAGGGCGAAAAAGTTATAATTTTAGAAATTAATGTTAATGGTATGAGAGTTATTCCAGAAAAAGATCTATTAAAATAAACAAGGGATTTAAACCCCTTGTTCAGTTACTTATATTGATCTTTTTACAGATATTTTACTCTTTTCATCATTTACGTCTTTTTCTTCAACACCTATTAACTCAGCAACATAATTTAGTTCTAAGCAAAGAGTTTCAGATTTGATATAATTTGAATTACTCTCAATAGCTTTTTTTAGATTATCCGAACCTGTAAACTCAACAATTATTTTATCAGTAACAAAAAAGTCTGATTCTTTTCTCATTGTCTGAACCTTATTAATGAATTCTCTTGCCAATCCTTCATTAATCAATTCTTCGCTTAACTCTGAATCAAGAGCAACAGTCAGACCATCTTTACTTTCTGCAACCATTCCTTCTTTTTGACTTCTCTGAATAATTATATCGCCATAATTTACAGCAAATTCTTCATCATTTAAAGGCACATTAATTGAGTTACCAGATTCTAAAACTTCGATATCGTTAGGTGTAAAAAATTGAACTTTTTCTGCGACTATTTTCATATTCTTACCCAATTTAGCACCAAGCACTTTAAAGTTAGCTTTAGCTGAAAGATTGACTAATGAATCTTCTTTGTCTGAAAATGTAATTTCTTTAACATTCAATTCTTCTTTGATAAGCTCAGACATTTCTGATAAATAACCTTTAAACTTTTCATCTTTGGTAACCAAATGAATAGCTTTTAGAGGTTGTCTATTTTTTAATTGATGCTTTGCTCTCAAAGCACGTCCCATATAAACAGCAGATTGAACAATAGCCATACGCTCTTCAACTTCTTGATGTCTTTGTGATTCAATATATTTTGGATAATCACATAGATGAACGCTTTCAGGCATATCAGAAGTTTTTAGATTTTGATAAATTTCTTCACTAATAAAAGGTAAAAAGGGAGCAATTATTTTTGAAAACTCTAATAAAACTGTATAAAGAGTTTGATAAGCTTCATTTTTGTTATTATCATCACCCGACTTCCAAAATCTTCTTCTACTTCTTCTTATATACCAATTAGTTAATTGCTCAATAAAACCAACAAAAGGGCTAACAGCTTTATTTAAGTCATATACATCCATTGCCTGAGTTGTATCTTTGATTAAAGTTTGTAATGATGACAAAATCCATTTATCAAGAGGATCATTTAGCTTTGTATCATGTTGCTCATTTGGATTCCAATTATCAATATTGGCATACGTTACAAAAAATGAATAAGAATTCCATAGAGGAATAAGCAACGTTTTTAGAATTTCTTTGACACCAGCCTCAGCAAACTTAAGATCATCAGCCTTAACAAGTGGTGAATTAATCATATATAGTCTAACAGCATCAGCACCATAGCTATCAAACATATAATTAGGATCTGGATAATTTTTCTTACTCTTACTCATCTTAACCCCGTCTTCGGCTAAGACCATACCATTAACAACAATATTTTTTGCTGCCGGCTTATCAAATAATGCTGAAGCTAAAACGTTTAATGTATAAAACCACCCTCTTGTCTGATCCAAACCTTCAGCAATATAATCCGCAGGAAAGTTTTCTTCAAAATGTTTTGCATTTTCAAATGGATAATGATTTTGAGCATAGGGCATTGCACCACTTTCAAACCAACAATCAAAAACTTCTGTTACTCTCTTGGCAATTTCACCAGTTTCTGGATGTCTAATTTCTAGTTTATCAATGAAGTGCATGTGCAAATCAGTAATTTTTTGACCCGATAATTTTTCTAGTTCAGCAACACTACCAACACAGATTATTTTACCTGATTCGGTTTTCCATATTGGTATAGGTGTACCCCAATAACGATTACGTGAAACAGCCCAATCTCTTGAATTAGCGATCCATTTACCAAAACGACCATCTTTAATATGTTCTGGAACCCAATGAACCAACTGATTATTTTTAATCATCTTATCTTTAACATCTTCTACTTTAATAAACCATGTAGAAATTGATTTGTAAATTAGAGGTGTATCACTTCTTGAACAAAATGGATATGAATGATTAAGTGTTTCTTGTCTAAATAATAGCCCTTTACTTTTTAAATATTTTATTATATGCTTATCAGCTTCTTTAACATTCATTCCCTGATAATCCGTAACTATAGCGATAAATTCACCATTATCATTAACAGGATCAACCAAAGGTATGTTATAAATCTTACTAACAAAATTATCATCTTCACCAAAAGCTGGTGCAATATGAACAATACCTGTACCGTCCTCAGTTGATACATAATCAGCATTTACTAATCTAAATGCCCCTTCTTCTTTTTTATCAGCAAAATAATTAAATAGAGGCTCATAAGTAAGACCTGAAAGCTCAGTACCTTTCATTTTTTCTAAAACACTATATTCTTCATGAGTTTTAAATACTTTTGAAAGTAGATTTTCAGCAAGATAATATTCATTACCATCAGTATGTTTTACTTTAACATAATCAATATTAGGACCTGCTGCCAAAGCCATATTTGATGGTAATGTCCATGGGGTTGTTGTCCATGCAAGTATATAAGTATTTTCATGATTTAAAAGCTTAAATTTTACATAAATAGATGGATCTTGTACCATTTTATAATTTTGACCAGCTTCAAAGTTAGAGAGTGGTGTACCAAGTCGATAAGAAAAAGGTATAACTTTTTTACCTTCATAGACTAATCCTTTTTGCCAAAGTTGACTAAATACCCACCAAACAGACTCCATAAAGTTAAGATCCATGGTTTTATAATTATCTTCCATATCAACCCATCGACCAACACGATTAATTGTTCTTTTCCATTCAGAGGTATAACGTAAAACTATACTACGACACGCTTCATTAAACTCAGCAATACCTATTTTATCCACAATTTCTTTTTTGCTAGAAAGATTCATCATCTTTTCAACTTCCATCTCTACAGGTAAGCCGTGACAGTCCCATCCGAATCTTCGCTCAACATAATTACCTTGCATAGTTTGATAACGTGGAATAATATCTTTTTGTATACTAGCCATCAAATGTCCATAATGAGGTAAACCAGTGGCAAATGGAGGTCCATCATAAAATGTATAGGCTTTATTACTTTTTCTGATACTTAAAGATTTAGCAAAAATATCACTTTTGTCCCAAAACCCAAGTATATTTTCTTCCAAGCTAGGAAAATTAACCTTATTGGAAACCAACTTAAACATTATTCTCTCCTTAAAAATATTTTAAACAGTTATAGACTGCTTTTCTTCAAAATATGTATTATCTTTTAATTTATATTTTTCTATTTCTTTTTTCATTGAATCAATTTGAGTAAACAACTCATCAACACTAACTATAAAATTTTTAACTATATGGTCATTACCTCGTATAATATCACTATTTTTGGTAATTGCAGCGTATAGATCTCCTACGAAACTTTTTTGTTCTTGATTAAGAAAGGCAATATTAGATATTCTACCTTGATTTTCAACAATACTATCAGTTAAATCTTGAGCTGTTCTGTATTGCTCGCTAATAGTCATTGTTATCTGATCTGTCATACCTGTAACATAAGATAATGAATCAACTATATGCTTAATACCAATAGACTGTTCTTTAATAGATTGACTGATCTGTAATATTTGTGTATTCATTGTTTGAGCTGATTCTGAAACTACATCTGATACACCAGCTTGATTAATAAAGCTTCTTACTATTTTGTCAACTAATTGAGCTGTATACTCAACTCCTTGAAGAAATTCATTAATTTTAGTTCCTGATTTTTGTGCAAGAATAGTAACATCTTTAGCACTATTTGCACCATTTTTAACAACTCGGATAGCGTTATCACCTTCATCAAGAATACCTTTGATCAAGCTACTTATTTCTTTTGTTGCTTGACTCGATCTCTCCGCAAGCTTTCTAACTTCATCAGCAACTACCGCAAAACCTCTACCATGTTCTCCAGCTCTAGCAGCTTCAATGGCAGCATTAAGAGCTAATAAATTAGTTTGGTCAGCTATTTCTTTGATAACACTTACAATATCACCGATTTTACGAGTGTTAGAACCCAGATTTTCAATAACATCTGCCATATTTATGGATAATTCTCTTAGCTCAATAATACCTTTAACAACTTCTTGGACTGACTCATTACCCTCTTGAGCATCATCCTTCATTTTATTGGCAACATTAAGAGTTTCTCTGGCATCATCAACCGAGTTTCTGGCATCTGTTGATAGCTGTATCATAGCTGCAGACGTTTCTTCCGTTGCAAGTAAGACTAATTGGGTATTTTCGGTAATACCTTGAATTGAAGATAAAGATTCTTCAACAATCGCTGAAACTTCATCAATAGAAGAATGCAAACCATTAATATTTAAAGCTATTTGTCTTGATGAAGCTGACATTTGCTCTGAGGAAGCAGAAATACTTTCTGAGGCAAAAGCGAGCTCTTCTGATTTCAAGTTTATTTCATTGGTAAAAGAGCTAAATTTATCTACATTATCTATGATTTCTGAAGTAGAGTTTTTTTGTGATTCAGTTATATTAACTATATCTCTTTTGTATGAAAATAATTTTTCAATACCACTATGACTGACATAACTTATACTTCTAAAAAGACTAGAAAAATTTATTAATAATTCATCAAGCAATAACGGTAATTCACCAGCAGATGAATCTATTTTATGATCAAAATTACCCATTTTTATTTCTTGGATTAATTCGTGAAGTTGCTCCATAGGTAAATAAATACTTTTATCAATAAAATTATTTATAATAACAGCAGCTATTAGACTTAATATAATTGAGATTATAAAAAATAAAATAAAGCCAACAAGGCTAAAAGTACCAAAAGCTAATCCAAGTAGACCAATTAATATTCCTATACTAATACTTACAATTAAAGTAAAAGCTTTCATAGATTGTTTGTTTTTCATTTTTATCAATTTACTTTATATATAATTTTTTAGAATATAGTACAATTTTACTGAATTTATACTTTTTTAATAATAGCATCTTAAAGATTCTCAAAACTAATTTTTGTTAATATTAAGTTTTTAGATAAATGGCAAGGACGACAAATTAACTATCAAGTGATTAGTTCTTAGCAAGGTTTCTAATTAATTTAGCTATAAGTAGTATTATTAACAATTTTGGGTTATAAAAAGTAAGGAAATATCAAAATGTCTCTTGGAGCTCTTGGAAATAATGTTATAAAAGCTGATAAAACATATGTTGCTACGCCTCATCAAAAAGCTGAAACATCTAAACCAACAACCCAAACTTCCGAAATTAAACCTCATAGCCAAGAAAGTAATGCCAATATACATTATAAGCCTTCAAGCACTAACGTTAAGCATAATGTTAGCATTATAGAAGAAAAAAAGCATGAAGGTCATGAAGAAGGTATATTTCATAAAGCTAAAGAAGAAGCTTTAGTGAAAAGTGGTGAAAAAGGAACTATTCATGCTGTTGAACACATAGCAGGCAAAGCGTTTGAGAAAGCTGGAGAAAAGGCTATTAATCAAACTGTTATTGCCGAAGCTGTCCACTTAGGTGGAAAACAAAGCATTAGACATGCACCCCAATTTATTGAAAAGTCATCAAAAGTTCTTGCAAAAGCATTGGGTAAAATTGAAGAAAATGCTATGGGTAAGGCTGTTACAGGTGTCTTTAAAACAGTTGGTCATAGTATGGAGCATAATGTCGAAAAAGTTATGAAAACAGGAGCAAAAATTGCAGATAAAGTATCAGCTAATGGTTTTAGTAAAGGTGTAGTAAAACTTACTGAAAAAATAGGTGCAAAAACTGCAGGTAGATTAGCTACATTTGTTCCATTCGCTGGAGTTGCTGTTGGTGTTGTAATTACAAAGTCAGACCTTGCTGAGTATAGAGCCAAAGCAAAAGATCCCAATGTTACAAGAACAAGTAAAGTTCTTGCTGGTGCGACTGTTGGCTTAGACATTATTTCGACAGGAGCATCTGCTGTTGCGGCTTTCTCTGCAGGAACAGTCGTTGGTGCACCTGTAGCAGTTATAGCTGAGGGTGTAAGTTGGGTTGCTACAGGTTTATCTGTTGCTACAAGTGTTGGCTCAGAAGTTTTTAAAAACAAAAAACATTAAATTTACAGGTATTTTGTAGATTTGAAGCTTTTCTATTTTTTTAGAAAAGCTTTAATTTTTTTAGCAGTATTAATATCTCCATTATTATACAAACTATTTGCTAGGTTATTTAAAATAACATTATTATTAGGGAAATGTTCTAATGACTTTTCTAATAAGTGAATTGAATCTTTGAATCTTTTTTCTGTTATGTATAAGTTATTTAAAAATAAAATAAATAAATAATCATCTAAAAAGAAGTTTTTTATATTCTCTAAAAAATCTAAATATAATAGACTAATTTTTTCATTTAAGCTCATAACTAATTTTAAATCATTATTTATCAAATATTTCTTAGTTTTGAATGACCAATTATAATCTATTTGTTGCAAATCATTTATGATGATAATATGTTGATATTGTTGATTAATAATGATTTGTTCTAAATCTTTTATTTTAAAATCATTAGACATAAATAATTTGATATGAGTAAAGTTTGAGCTAAAGTTATTATTTATTTGATTATCTGATACGATAATAATATTAAAGCTCTCTAATGTATTATATTGAATTTTTAAAATCGTATCTTTCAGTTCATTTTCACTTTTTATTAGAATTAAATTTTTGATTACTTGGTTCTCTTGATTTTTTTCTATTAATAGTTCCATTCGCTCTTGACTAAAAATAATTTCCTTTTGATCGATTATTTTTTTTTCGATTGGTTGCCAATATTTTTTTACATTTAGTAAATTAAATCCATCTTCTTGATAATACTTATAATCATCTGCTACTAGTTTATTTTGCCATTTTTGATAAAATAAATTTGTATTTTCTGATGTCTTATCATGTCTTCCCTTAGTTTTTGACTCAAAATGATAAACAATACTTTCAGGAACATAAACTATTTGTGCGTTTTTTTCTCCTGCTTGTAGACAAAAATCAATATCTTCAAAACCATTAAGATATCTCTCATCAAAACCTCCTAATTCAAAGAAAAAATCCTGATAAGTAAGCATACAAGCACCTGTTACAGCTTGGAAAAACCTTTTTTTATTTACAGAAAAGTGATTGTAATCAAAAAAATTATAGAGATGATAAACTATTTTTTTATTTTCATAAGTATGATTAGAGATAACTATACCAGCATGTTGAATAGTATTATCTTGATAAATTAATTTACTACCAGCAATTTTTATCATTGGACTATTGTCTAATTCTTGGACTAATAATTTTAGCCAATTTTTTGTAACTAAAGTATCATTATTTAAGAATAAAATTTTTTCTGTATCTGCTTGTTTAGCAGCTAAATTATTGGCTATAGCAAAACCTAAATTGGTTTCACTTCTAATAAAATCAAAGTTATTGTATTCATTTTTTATATTTTCTAAATATCTATTTGTATCATCTTGAGAGCCATTATCAAAAACAATTATTTTAAAAGTATTGGCTTCAGTATTATCATAGATAGATTTAATACAAGCTTTTGTATATTCCAAATTATTAAAAATAGGAATTATTATAGTTGTTAGATTATTTTTCATAGTTAAAATGAAAAACCCCTTTAGTATTATTTTACTAAAGGGGTTTTAATTATTAATTAGTTATTAACTGATACAACACTTGTCATTGCAATCGGACTTGGTTCACCAGTAATTGTAAGTCTTGGTATACCATCTGACGATGCTAAAGTTATTGAGGTTACCATACCTGAAAAACTCTGTATTGTTTGAGGTGCGATATTAGGAGTTGTTGTTGCATCAACATAAGCAGGATTCGGAGCTACTTTTTTGTATGTTACATTTTTACCAACAGTTGCGGCAGCTTGAGGCACTGTTGTAATCTGATTAGCAGTAAATATTTGTCTAATATCAGCAACAGGTATTGTGCCAGTTCCACCAGCAACAGTGATTGAAGGAGTTTCAAGAGTAAAATCGGCACTTGTAACAATTCCAGTTCTTAAATCATCAACTAACTTATGGGTTGTAGGATCTTGTATTTTACCTAATGTGTAAGTAACAGTTTTACCAATAACATCTTTAGCAACTTGAACTTGACCAAATTGAACGGCAGCATTATTAGCTTTAATTTGTCCAAGAGTAGCTAACATTTGTGAGTACTGAGTAGCACTCTGAGTAGAATCTTGAGGATGGTCTGGATCTTGATTGCTTATTTCTGATACTAGCAGTTTTGCAAAATCTTCAACTATCTTGTTAATATCATTACCAACAGGATCATTAGTTTTAACTGATGAATTAGTAGGTAAAAGACCAGCTACACTAAAATTAAATGCCTCAGCCATTGATTAAACCTCTCATTATAAATTATGTAAGTCTAT
>JACMQJ010000114.1 GCA_014377055.1 Candidatus Sericytochromatia bacterium | reverse complement strand
TTCAAAAATTTTACGTAATCAACAAAAAATAGATTTTTCCTACTTATCTCAACTAGAACCATTTTTAATTACATCTGTTTTAAAAAACGAAATAGATCTTTTAAGTAAAAGTATTGATCAAGGAATAAAATTAATGTCAAACTCTCCAAATAAAAAAATAAAAGGTAAAAAGAAATAACCTCTTTTATCACCCAATCTATAAAAAAAAACACTTTTAAATTTTATGATAAAAACAGGATAACCTGATAGTATATATTCCAGCTAAGGGGTTTTTGCCCCTTAATTTTTCAGCTTTTTTAGAATTTTTATTTAAATCCAAAAATGATAGTATTTATCTTAACAACATTATCAGCTATAATGTTTACGATTGATAATCGAAAAATAAACGTTATAACTTTATGAAAACAATATTTGAAGCGAAGATAAAGATTAAGACACGAATTAAACAAATTAGACGAATTAAGAATATGAAAAAATGAATGAATAAAATTGATAATAAAATTTTAGAACAAAGCTTTTCAGAAATAGCTGAGATGATTAAATCAGCTCGTAATAAAGTATTTAAACTAGTTAATGCTGAGCTGATAAATCTTTATTGGAATATTGGAAAATATATTAGTAAAAAAGTTGAAAGTTCAGAATGGGGAATGTCTGTAGTTGATAATCTTGCAGATTATATTGAACAAAGTTATCCTGAGCTTAAAGGTTTTAATAGAAGGAATCTTTATAGAATGAAACAGTTTTATGAAACCTATAAAAATAATTCAAAGCTCTCACCACTGGTGAGAGAATTAAGCTGGACTAATAATCTAGTTATTCTTTCAAGAGCTAAAACCATTGAAGAAAAAGAGTTTTATCTTAATTTATCAATTAAAGAAAAGTATGCAAAAAGAGAGTTAGAAAGATAAATAGACAGTTCATATTTTAAAAGATATATGCTTTCAGATATAAAAGTGTCACCAGTGGTGAGAGAAATTGAGCCAAATATTTATACAGCTTTTAAAGATACTTATGTTCTTGAATTTTTAGATTTACCTAAAGATTTTTCTGAAAAAGACTTACAAAAGTCTATTATTAAAAACCTTAAAAATTTCATTTTAGAATTTGGTAAGGACTTTGCTTTTATAGGCGAAGAATATAGGGTTCAAGTTGGAAATAGTGATTTTTTTATTGACTTACTCTTTTATCATAGAGAGTATGCCGTTAAAGGCTTCGATGGAAATTAACGAAAATCTTGGAGTAAAAATAACTCTTTTATGTCTGGCAACTAATTGTTTAAAGAGATTAGAACGGATAAGAGGATTAATTAGGACACTGGAAAATATGACTTGGGAAGAAATGTATTACTGGTATTCTAAATGTCGTGGTAAGACTAAGAATAAAGGATTAAAAGCTTTTAGAATATTATTAGATTTAAAGATGAAACTACAGATGTATCAGATGAAGACGGATAAAACTTTTAAAATAAAAATCTGTCTCTTATCTGTTTTATCAGCGTCATCTGTAGTTAAATTACTCAAATAAAAATATAATCTTGTTACAAAATAATCTACAAAAATGTTACAATCTTAAATATACGTTTTTATATTTGAAAGGAGTATTTTTATGAGTAGTACTACTGTTAGAGTTAGTAATACTATAAGAGATAAAATTAGAGATATTTCAGAAAGTCATGGTGTTTCAATACAAGATGTAATTGAAAAAGCTATAAATTTTTATGAAAATAAGCTTTTTTTAGAAGACTTAAACAATGCTTATGCAAAATCAAAAAAGAATAATGATGACGATTTGTGGGATTCTACTTTAATGGATGGACTTGAAGATGAAGAATGGGATAAAAGTGGAAAAGTAATAAAAAAAGGTTCAAAGAATGCCTGACTTAAAACTTCAAAGAGGCGAAGTATGGCTTGCAGATTTAAATCCAACAAAAGGTCATGAACAATCAGGTAAAAGACCCGTTTTAGTTATTTCTGATAATACTTTTAATTCAGGACTATCAGGATTAATAATTACTTTGCCAATAACTTCAACTAATAGAAATATTCCTGCTCACGTTAAAATAACTCCACCAGAAGGTGGTTTAAAAAACGAAAGTTTTATTCTATGTGATGCAATTAGATCAATATCTAAAGAAAGACTAATTACTAATTTAGGAAGAATTTCTGATAAAAGCATAGAAAAAATAGAAAAGGTACTTAGAATTTTATTAGTTTTATAAGAACACACATTTGAAAGATAAAGATGAAACTACAGATAGAACAGATATATCAGATGAAGACGGATAAAAATTTTAAAATAAAAAAATCTGTTTCTTATCTGTTTTATTAGTGTCATCTGTAGTTAAATTACTCAAATAAAAATATAATCTTGTTACAAAATAATCTACAAAAATGTTACAATCTTAAATATACGTTTTTATATTTGAAAAGAGTATTTTTATGAGTAGTACTACTGCTAGAGTTAGTAATACTATAAGAGATAAAATTATTAAAAACATCTAACTGTATTTAAAATATAAAAACCTTAATTCTTACCTTTAACCAACATTTTAAGGGTATTAAACTTGGTGAATCCAAGTACTAACATGAGTATCGATACTATAATAATTGCCATAGCAGACTTAATACCTGCAAGATATAAAGCAAAACCAGCAAGTAAAGCACTAAATCCATAAATTACGATAACAACTCTTCTTTGAGATAAGCCAAATCCTAATAATCTATGATGTAAATGTCCTTTATCTGGTTGGAATATTGGCTTGCCACTTGCTGCTCTCCTCACAATAGCAAAAGTTGTATCAAGTATTGGCACACCAAGAATTAAAAGAGGAAGTAAGATTGTAACAGTTGCTGCTATTTTTAAAACACCTGTGACGGATATTGCAGCCAATGTAAAACCTAAAAATAGGCTTCCTGAGTCTCCCATAAATATTTTGGCAGGATTAAAGTTATATCTTAAAAATCCTATTGTTCCACCTACAAGAGTTAAAATTATGACGGCACTAAAGACTTGATTTGTCTGTAATGCTATAATTGAAAGTGTTATACCTGCAATCATTGAAATACCTGCTGCTAGACCATCAAGACCATCTATTAAATTAATTGTATTGGTAATACCAACTAGCCAAAAAACTGTCACAGTTACTGAAATCCATTCAGGCAAAACCCACATACCACCAAATGGATTGGATAATACCAAAATTTTTACACCAAGATAATAAGCCGTCAAAGCAATAAGTATTTGACAGACAAATTTAAATTTGGCAGGCAAAGATTTAAGATCGTCAGATACACCAAGCAAAAACATCAATGATGAGCCCGCAAGTATTCCGTACCAACTAGAGCTAGCTGTAAAAAATCCTGGTTGCAAAAGCTCAACAGTCACCAAAGACAAAATAAATCCTAAAAATATTGCTACACCACCAAGTCGGGGAATAGGCTCTTTATGAACTTTACGAGCATCTGGAACATCCATTTTACCAATAAGTTTAGCTAATCTTACTACATGTGGTATTAATAAATCTGTTCCTAGCCAAGCAACAAGCAAGGCAACCACGTATGGCCAATTATGACTCATATAAAAAACTCCAAAATTTATTATGGATAATTTATAAATTATCCATAAATATCATATATTATTTGTAAAAATCCTGATATATTTCAAAGTCTTTACAAATCTCAGTTAC
>JACMQJ010000113.1 GCA_014377055.1 Candidatus Sericytochromatia bacterium | reverse complement strand
GTTTTTACTTTTATTTCAAAACTATCATTAAGTTTTCCAGAAAAGTCTATACTTTCTTCTACTTGGGGATAAATTAAAATACCTGTAATTTTTTTATTCTCTGGATTTTTTACATTTGTAAGATAAGAAGAAATTTGTTGAAAATTACTAGAATTAAATTTACTTTTATTAAAATTTTCTTTCATAGCATTCTTATAATATTTTGTATCAATAATAATTTTATCTGTTTTATTTTCAAGAGTAATATCAGTTTGCATTTTAGGTAATAACTCTTTTGAACCTTCATATATTTCAATATTCCATTGTATATCTTCTCTTCTTACTCTAAATTTTTTTTGCTCATATTTATAGAAATTTCTCACGAAATTTTCAAAAACATAAGCCATTTCTTTTTCATTTCTTAAAAAATCGCTGAATTTTTCTTTTCCACCCTCATCTTGAGATGGTAATAAGTTTTCATGAATGATTTTGCAAATATTAATTAAAAAACCATAGTATGAATTATTTCGATGAATTTTTATTTTTTGAAAATCTGTAGCATTAATATCTACTAGTTTTATTTCATTAAAATGATGGTAAATTTTTATTAGACTTGTTTTTAAATCTTTTTCAAGATAATCACTTTTTAAAAGCTTATAAATAGTAGATTTAAGTATTCTATTTTGTAAAATATCATAACTTAATTCATCATATTCACAAAACATTTTGCCGTTCATCCAAGAAAGTTTATTGATACTTTCATTTAGTAATAATTTACCTCTTAAACTTGAAATATTTTCATTTTCAGAAACATACTCTCGATCAAATCCTTTTTTAATAAGATAATTTAGCCCTGTATTTAAAACTCTAGCAAATAAATTTGGTAAGTTCTTCTTTTTTAAGTTTTTAACATCCGTTAAATCTTTTTCTTTCAGGCTTACCCAAGAGTAACAAAGCATATAATATATATTTTCAATAGGAATAATTTCAGCCAATTTTACAAACCCATAAGTAAATTTTCAATTTGCTCTTTTGCTTTTTCTTCTTCATCAAACCAATATTCAAGGATTAAAGGTTCTATCTCTGTTTCAATAATTTCTTTGTACCATTCTTTAAAATTCTCAATTTTCTCATTTGATGAAAAATAACTGTGACCTATTTTATATCCTTTACCAAGTCTAGGATCTTTTTCAATATTACTATTAATAGCTTTAAACTTCTTTATAATGAAGTTTGTAAAAGTTTCATCAATATTTTTCTCAATTAAAAATGATTTAAATTTATCTGTATTAAATGCTGGTTCAATATCAATAAAAGCAAAACGCCTTCTTAAAGCATAATCAACAATTGCTAATGATCTATCAGCCGTATTCATTGTTCCAATAATATAAAGATTTGGCGGGACTGAAAATCTTTCTGAATCTTCTCTTGAATATGTTAATGATATTGAATAATCGCTTCCTCTTTTATCCGATTCAATTAACATCATTAATTCACCAAATATCTTGCTAAGATTACCTCTGTTTATTTCATCAATAATAAAAAAATATGGATTTTCAATATCTTCTGCTGCTTTTTTACAAAATTTATAAAAAATCCCCTCTTTTAATAAAAACTTTCCATCTTCTGTTGGTCTATATCCTTGAATAAAATCCTCATAAGAGTAAGACTGATGAAATTGAATCATTTCAACTTTACTTTCATCTTTATTACCAATAAAGGAAAAAGCAAGTCTTTTAGCTACAAATGTTTTACCAACACCTGGAGAACCTTGTAAAATTATGTTCTTTTTTGATTTAAGAATTGAATGAATTTTATCAAATTTCTCTTCTGTCATAAATAAATCTAATAAAGCATCTTTTTTTGTATAATAATATGAAGGAAATTCATTTGTATTATTTTCTTGTATCAAATCATTAACTTTTTCAATTCGTATTGTTTTTGGATTATCTGTAGTAACTATATTTATATATTCAGCAATTGTGTCTGGAATAATTACTTTAGGACTTTTTTTTAACTCTTCGGTAATAAAATTAAAACTATTTACAAAATATTTTGCTAATATCTCATGTAAATCTTTATTGAAACCTATTTGTAAAGCATTGTTTGATTCGCTATCAGCAATAAATAATCTCCCATCAAATGTAAAATTCTCTATTTCTAACTTTATTTTTATTGCCTCTTCTCCTTTTTTTAAAGTAACTCCCAAGGCAGATTTTAATTTTTCTTCAGATTTTTTGGGAACAGTAAATAAATTACTTTTTAAAAAAGTTTTATCAACTTTCTTTCTAAAAATTAATTCATTCATTAAGTAGTTCCTTGGATTTTTTCGAATATTTTTTTATTTTTTCGTCACTTGCCGATAACATATAAATAATTGTAATTATTGCTCGAATTTTAATTTATAAATCAACAATCATATCCAACTCTATCGTAAGAAGGCGTATGCAATACGCCCCTACAAACTTTGATTTAACTATAATAAGTTAATATCATTGAGGTAGACCCTGCCCCCTACGCCATAATTAGTAAACATTACAATCATATTTTTAAGGTTTAATTCTTCTTAAAATTGCACTTAATCTATCGTAGTTATCTTTTAATAAATTTGATAACTCTCTACCAACATCTATCAAATAAGCTCTATCATTACCTCTAGCTGCATAAGCATGTCTAATACTTGCTTCAACTAATTCCTCACATGTACTCGTACCTGAGTTTAATAATATTCTCAGATAATCCATTTTATTAGTAATATTTTTAATCTCATTTGAGCTACATGAAAAAACAAAATCATGAATTTGTGGTGGATGTGGTGGTATTGTTTGATGAATTTTATCATTCATAATATACCCAATAACAATTGCTGAAAAATCTGTTCGCAACAAGTCAAATATTTGTGGCTGTTGATTTCTTAATTCAGCTCTGCTTAGATTCATTGCTGTAGGTCTATGAACGGAGTCAATACTTCCTGACGATATTTCAAAAACAACCGCTATAATGTCAAAGCCTATTTCTTCGCCCTCAGCTTTAACAAAACTACCAAAATATGGTGCTTGTGGTAATGTCAAAATATTAGTATCATCTTTAATACATTGAGCCAAAAAACTTGTTGTATTAGATGATATTACCTCACCAACTCGTTTTGCATTAATTACATTCATTTGAATTGTTACGCTAAACTATCAATAATTTGATTTACTTTAGATTTAGTTAAATTTTCATAGTAATCATCATTTATTTGCATCATTGGAGCTGTACCACATGAGCCTAAACATTCAACTTCCATAATAGTAAAGTTATTATCTGGAGTTGTTTGTCCAAGATTTACTTTTAATTTACTACATATAATATCAGTGACTTGTTCAGCCCCTCTTAATTGGCAAGAAAGAGTACGGCAAATCTGAACCAAATATTTTCCTGTTGGTTCTTTTTTATACATTGTATAAAATGAAGCAACGCTATAAACTCTTGATGGTGGTATGTCCAATAATTTGGCTACATACTCCATAGCTTCTATTGATAAATATCCAAACTCATATTGAGCAAGCCATAAAGTTGGTAATAGGGCTGCTTCTTTTTCTGGATATTGAGCTAAAGTTGTTTTAAACTTAGCTAATGTTTCATTTGAAAACTCTAACATATAAAATTTCGCTTATAATTATTTTTAATACATTTAATTGATCTAAATTTTAATTTAAAATTACCTATGAGTAAAGTCTTTACATGATTTTAACAGCAAATTTTATTAATTATTAATTGATCTGAATTTTAATTTAAAATTGATTTCTAAACGTTAATTCTTAATATTGATGATATTTATCTTGCTAAGGTTTATATCTAATGATAAGATAATGATAAATTCTTTTAAACTTTGCGAGGCTTATGAAAACTAAATTTTTAGTTAGCTTATTTATTGTATCAATAATAGCTACAGGTTGTAACAAAACAGTTCAGCCTAACTATACTTTAAAAGATACTTGGGGTAAAAATGGTGACTGGGGTAATTCAAAAGCAGTTAAATATGCTGACGATCCTATTAAAAATGAAAGAAAATCTACCCAAAATATCAAAGTTGCTAACAAAGTGAATAAAGTAATTGTCCCCGTCAAAGTTGTGAATAAAGTTGCAACTCCAAAAGAAAAAGTAAAGTCAGAAGTAAAAACGGTTTCATCTAAAACTGATAATAGCTATAAATGGCAAAAAAAATCTTACGATAATTCTAAATCATATTTTGTCAAAACAAGAGGCGATGAAAATTTAAATTTTTCTTATGATCTACTCAAAAATGTAAAAGTGGACAATAAATTTAAGGAATCATACAAGAAAAAACTTAATAGCTCATTTAAATCTTTTGAGTTCATCTCTGATAAAGAAACGACTGTCAAAGGAAAAAAAGCTTGGGAAATAAATTATTCGTTTGCTCAAGGTGCAAAGGTTCTCAATCAAAAGCAAGTATTTATTGATCAAAATAAAAATACAATGGTTGCTAGTTTGGTATCGACACAAAAAGGATTTAGTAACCTAGATGAAGAATTCAAATCTATAGCTAATAATCTAAAGTTATAATCATACTCAAACAAAATTGGTTTATAGATTTTTACTAAACAAGGGGTTTAAACCCCTTATTCATAGAGATACTTTTAACAAGTACAATTAACGTTTTATTTGTTAACTAAGTGATTATAGACTTTAACTGTATTAGCAGCTATCAAATCCCAATTAAAAACATTGACAACTTTATTATACGCATTTTCTCTTATGGCATTAGCATAATCAGTATTATATAAAAGCTCTAAAATACCCCAAGCTAATGAATCAGAATTGCCTGCATAAGTTTTTATCCCTGTATAACCATGATCAACTATTTCACCAAGACCACCAGAATCAGAAACAACTATTGGTGTACCTGCTGCCATTGCCTCTATCGCAGTTATACCAAATGGCTCATAAAGAGAAGGGAATACAGCAACATCAGCTACCATAAATAATTTATTTAGGTCATCATCACTCATATATCCCATAAACCAAACTCTATGACTTAGCCCCATTCTGTCAACTCTAGCTCTTAAACTATCAAGCATTCCACCTTTACCAGCAATAACAAATTTAACATCATCATAACTTTGCAATACTCTTAACGAAGCATCTGCTAAAACTTGGAAACCTTTTTCTGGAACCATGCGACCTACAGACATAACTAATTTTTCATGATCATGAGCAAATTTTCTTCTAAAACCCCATTGATCGAATTGGATATCAAATTTATCTGTTTCAACTCCATTAGGTAAAATAAATAATTTATCATCAGGTACATTAAAATTATTTTGTAATTCATTTTTCATATAATTACTACAAACTATTGTCCCCACTGATTCGTAGTTTAGTAACCATTCCATACTGTGGATATAGTTTTGTAACTCATTATGGATACCGTTCCATCTACCCCATTCAGTAGCATGTATTGTTGCCACAAGAGGTGT
>JACMQJ010000598.1 GCA_014377055.1 Candidatus Sericytochromatia bacterium | reverse complement strand
TCTAAGAAAACTAGATTCTAAGGACATGTATGGTTTGTGCTGAACAGCAAAAATAATACAATCCATATTTTGAATATTTTTTAGATTAACCAAATCAGTTTTAAATTCCTTTTTAACATGTTCAGGTTCAGCATAAGGATCATTTAAAAAAACATTCACATTATAATCTCTTAATTCTTCAACGATATCCAATACTTTAGAATTACGAATATCTTTAATATCTTCTTTAAAAGTAGCACCCATAATCAGAACATTGGCACTACGAACTAATTTGTCATTAGAGATCAATTTTTTTATGGCTGTTTCCGCAATATATTTACCAATACTATCGTTGATCCTTCTACCAGATAAAATCATTTGAGGATGATAATTTAGTTCTTCACATTTAAAAGTTAGATAATAAGGATCGATGCCAATACAATGACCACCAACAAGACCTGGACTATATGGTAAAAAATTCCATTTGGTTCTAGCAGCATTTAAGACATCTAAAGTATTTATTTCTAGTTTTTGACAAATTAGAGCAATTTCATTCATTAAAGCGATATTAATATCACGCTGTGTATTCTCAATAACTTTTGCCATTTCAGCTGTTTTTATTGAAGCGGCTTTATAAACGCCAACTTTTACAACTTTAGTATAAACTTCTTCCATAATGTTCAGTGTCTTATCACTATCACCAGCAATTATTTTGATAACATTTTCAACTGTATGGACTTTGTCACCTGGGTTAATACGTTCTGGAGAGTATCCTACATTAAAATCAGTTCCATATTTTAGACCAGAATATTTTTCTAAAATAGGCATACAATATTCTTCTGTCACACCAGGATAAACAGTGGATTCATAAACAACAATACTTTCTTCTTGTAGATATTTACCTATTGATTTGGAAGCAAGAGCAAGAAAGCTTAAATCAGGTCGCTTATTAGCATCAACAGGAGTTGGCACCGTGACTATTATAAATTTATAATCAGAGAGTTTTGAAAAGTCTGTACTATATGTAATTTTAGAGCTTTTTAATTCTTGAGAAGTAGATTCATTATTGATGTCATGACCTTTTTTTAATTCTTCAACTCGACGCTCACTTATATCTAATCCCAATACTTCAAGTGAATTACTGAGAGCTACAGCAAGAGGTAAACCAACATAGCCCAAACCAACTACCGCAACCTTATCAATCTTTTTATTTTGCATCTATTTAATCTTTTAAAAAATTATATTGTTTTTAATAAACCAATTACTTTATTTTGTTCTTCTTCAGTTAATTCTGGAAAAATAGGCAAAGATAATACTTCATTAGAAGCTTTTTCTGATTCAGGAAAATCACCTAATTTGTAACCTAAACTTTGATGTATTTTTTGTAAATGTAATGGTACAGGATAATAAATCATGGTTTGTACTCCATTGTCTTTTAATTGTTCTTGTATCTGATTTCTATTTTTCCCAACTAAACGAATTGTGTATTGATGATAAACAGAATAGCAATTATCTATTTCTTTTGGCGTAACAATATATTCTATATTTGCCAATTCCTTATTATATTTATAAGCAATAGATCTTCTTTTTTCCTGCCATTCTGGTAAGTATTTTGACTTTACATTAAGTATTGCTGCTTGTAGTGTATCGAGTCGACTATTAACACCTAATTCATCATGATAATATTTTATTTTTGCACCATGTTGTCTAAGTATTCTGGCTTTTTCGGCAAAGCCAAAATTATTGGAAGTTAGCATACCACCGTCACCATAAGCACCAAGATTTTTACTTGGAAAAAAGCTATAACAACCAATATCCCCTATAGAGCCAGCTTTTTTTCCATGATATTCAGCACCTATTGATTGAGCACAATCTTCAATAACTTTTAGATTATATTTTTGTGACAATTCCATTATTTTATTCATTTCAGCAGGTTGACCAAAAAGATGAACAGGCATAATAGCCTTAGTTTTATCAGTTATTTTTTCTTGAATTTTATTAACATGATTATTGTATGTATCAGGATTAATGTCAATAAATACAGGATTTGCACCAAGTGCTGCTATAGTTACGGTAGTAGC
>JACMQJ010000597.1 GCA_014377055.1 Candidatus Sericytochromatia bacterium | reverse complement strand
AGCGCAATTGACGGACTGGGTATTAAACGGAAGTATGCTAAGAAAAATACTATGGTGGTCGGAGGCACATTAGTCCATGGTGTTCCGTCCGTTATGATCCGCGGGAAAGGTTTCACTGGTGTTGATGGTACGAAGTTCGGAGGTTCTTTCAGAAGTCCTACTCAAGGCGGTAGCTTTCTATCGGCTTGAAAGCTTTTTCCTGGTAGAATTGATTACCTAAATGTTTATTTGTAATGATTTAATCTATTTTAATCCAAATATATTAGATAGTTAATAATAATCTAAGTATTATCCATTTAAAAGAACAGATTCTCTGTAGATTACAGAACATAGAATAATAAAATGCATTTTATTATTATATACAACAAGAACTACAGCAAACTATACAGTATTATTAGTTTTTATTTAATTAAATCAATAAATTAGATTATTATTATCTATTTTATATTATTAGTTTTAAGTTTTACCAAGAAAGAACCTAATGTTTGACATATTCTAACGCTTGTCCTACCGAATGTGACATTTGAGCTGCCAATTCTTCCATCTTGGATAATGCTGGCATGTTTTTATAAACATCTGTAAGATATATATGACGTAATAACGAAGTACTAACATTCTTACCAAACACCTTATTAAGAATGCGTGTAATCTGAGGACTTGTCAGTGGATTTCCATTTGTTGAATATAACATGTAGTCATTATTATTTAACTTGATCCAACGTTTTAATATTATATTCAGATCTTTTGGAACATCAATAACCTGTAGACCATAATTTTTGGCTGTTTTATATATATTAAAGTAAAATTTACCTGCTTTATAATAGTTATCTTTTTTGGCATCATAATTTTTAACTTTTAGCAATGCATAATCGAGCGATCTTCTTGGTGCAATTCCTGAAACACCACCAAGAAAACTTAATAGTAAAAATTCCATCATGGTAGGTGCATTAAATATTTGTTTATTTGATAGCATTGAATTTGCTTTAGTTAACAATCCGTTATAAATAGTTTGAATTTCAGCGGTAGAGATCCAGTTCAATTCTTGTTTTATATCCTTCTTTTGTTCTTTGGTTACCAAATTTACTTTTTTCATTACATTCATCATTATTTCTCTATATTCCGGTTTCTCTGTTAATACATATAATGCAGATAATGCGGTTTTTTTAGTTTGGTCTGGCTTATCGTTTAAATAGTCGATTATATTTTTATAGTTTTCGCTAAACCAAGACAACTCAGTTGAATCGCTTTTCAATCCTTTTTTGATATTGGTGAGTATTGATACGTATGTCTTGACACTGCTGGCGGATAATTTTGGACGATTGATCTCTATTTTTGCTTTTAATTCTTCCTTTAACGACATTTAACTATATATATATCTAATATATTTTTTTCATTTAATATTAGATACATTTAATCTTCGTCACTATCATCATCGACATGGTAAAACGATGTCCAATTTTTACTATATTTTTTGTTATCACTACGGCATTCACAATCAATTTTCAAAAAATTCCCCTTTTCTTTTGTCGCATCTTTGTAGATTTTAGTAATGTCTTCTATATTTAGACCTAAGCTGTAGTTCCTTAAAATAAGGTTCAGATCGCGACTTCCCGATAACTTTAAGATAATGAGATAATTGAATTGACGTCTGATCAAAGTTGGGATAGCAAAAAATGATTGGGACAGATAACACATTGTAATACCCCCTCCAATTTTTCTTCCACGGATAAAATACTCTTCAATTTTTTTCTGATCTTTTTCAACTACCTGATCATCAAAGACAAGGAGAACTTGTTTCTGTCCAATATTAATATCTTTTGGTGCCGGTAAATCTGATAGTTTTGTAAAGAACGTAATGGCTTTTGTACCAATTTTATCACGTAAAAACTCATATAAGGGTTCGGATGCTTTGTACACAACAAAAATATGCGACCATGTGTCAGGCGATTTTGCAATATAATTTAATAAAAATTGGGTTTTAAAACCACCAGATGCGGCTATAATTCCAATTCGAGCTGGAATATTTATCTGCGTATCTGGAAAGCAAGGATTATGGTATTTTGTCACTAACTTTTTAACATCTTTATGCTCATACCAGTTAATCATGTTATTAGATTTACTCATTGTTTCTGTCTATATCTTATACTTATAAATTATATCTATTTAAAAAGGTAACAAAGAATTCCTTCTACTACTCGGCGGTGGAATTCTATCAACTGTTTGCATTTCTTGTAATTCCAATTCAATATCTCGAGTTACTTTCAACCCGCAACAATTGTATTCTCTGATTTTCATTTGATAACATAATTTCAGTGAAGAAAGCAAACAAACCAAAATCAAAGATGCTAAACTTAACCAAAATGCGGAATTAAAAATTTCATAAAACACCATCTATATACAATATAAAAATATATAAACCTGATATTTCTATATAATTTGTAGCCAGAATCTTCCGTCACTTACAAGCATAATTTTCCCAAATCGTTGTAGAACTAAGTATGTAGGCATAGTGCCAGAATTATTGAATACTGTAGAATTTTCCTTACTATTACCATAAATTTTCAAATTAGAAGGTTCATCTGGATTATCGTTATAGAATATTACAATCTGTCCCGAACAAGTAGGAGGGTCTGGCAAATATAAAGAAGCGGGGGCAGACCCCCCTTCGGTGTAGGAGGTGTATCTTATACACTGATTCTGCCCGATTAGTAGGGTAGGTAACGTAGCATCATTATATGATGGGTCTGTTGAAAATGCATATGACTTTGAAATAGTAATAGCGGGTGTCCTCATTAATGAATTT
>JACMQJ010000596.1 GCA_014377055.1 Candidatus Sericytochromatia bacterium | reverse complement strand
TAAAGACAACCTTGTTAAATAATTAGATACTTTCAAAAATTTCAAACCAATTTTAGTTATTTTTATTCTTAATTTAAAAACAAAGATATAATTGATTAGACGAATTCACTTATTTTAAATAATAAATGGATTTTATATTTTTTGTAAAAAAGAAGATTTAGATGGAAAATAATAATTTAGAAACTGCTACTTTTGGTGCAGGATGTTTTTGGTGTGTTGAAGCTGTTTTTCAAAGATTAGAAGGCGTTGAATCTGTTGTTTCTGGCTATGAAGGTGGCACTGTTAAAAACCCAACATACAAACAAATTTGTACAGGTAATACTGGTCATGCCGAAGTAATACAAATAAAATTTAATCCTGAAAAAATATCTTATGAGTCTTTATTGAATGTCCTATGGCATTCACATGATCCAACGACTTTAAATAAGCAAGGTAATGACTCAGGAACTCAATATAGATCTGCTATTTTTTATCATAGCCAAAAGCAAAAAGAAATTGCTGAAAAATCAAAGGCAGAGATAGAAAAATCAGGGTTATGGAAAGATCCAATAGTGACAGAGATATTACCAAAGACAGAGTTTTATCTTGGAGAAGATTATCATCAAAATTATTTTAATGATAATTCTTATCAACCATATTGTGCATTTGTTATTAATCCAAAGATTAAAAAGTTGAAAAAAGATTTTGACAGTATGTTGAAAAAGTAGTTTTGGTTAATTGAAAAAGTTATCTTGAGAGATCTGTAAAATATACTTTGAAGTTAGGTACTTCTTTGAAATTAATCAAAGAAGTATTTAGCCCTTACTTCTCAGCAAATTACGCATAATTATTTTTTGGTTTCTTTGTACATTACATGACGATTCATAACTGGATCAAATTTCTTGATTTCAAGACGATCTGGGTTATTACGTTTATTTTTCATAGTTGTGTAACGATGCTTACTTTCAGTACTTTGTAACACGATTATTACACGTGAGCCTGCTTTAGCCATTTATTTACTCCTTAAATTCTATTAAATTATTTCTTGAGAATAGAAGCATCAGTACCGTATCTTTTCATAGTAGAAAGTAAACCATATTTACTTACTGTTTTGATAGCGTTGGTTGAAACTTTTAATCTAACCCATCTGCTTAATTCTGGAATCCAGAACTTTTTCCATTGAAGATTAACATGTTGCTTATACTTTGTTTTCTGATGTGAATGGCTCACATTATTAGCATTGTTATAGCTTTTACCAGTTATCTGACAAACTCTAGACATTAATAATACCCCTAACTTATACAATATTCTGCATCTTCTTAAATAACTCTATATTAGTATTACTCAACCATTGGTATGATTAAGCTATACAATTAACAAAAACTTTTTACACATCGACGCAAGATTCTAATTATCTATATTTTTATAAATAGTCAAAATATAGATACAGGATACCACTATTACTGTAATTTTTCAATTAATTAAAAGTTAATATTTATATAATTTAATTTTATCCTAAAAATTTAAGGAAAATAAAGATGCTATTTTGTTAATTTACTGCTAATATATATTAATTAAATTTTATATTTTGTACTAAGTAAGACCTATTTAATGCCTTCTTCTTCAAATCAGCCTAATTATTTGGCGAAAATATATTTTTGGAGTGTTTTCGTTGTTGGTATTTTTGCCTTTATTTTTTCTATTCTTTTTACTCACAATAGCTTATTAACAGTAAAAAATTTTTGGGAATTTATTTTTTTTGTTACTCTAAATATTTTAGCTGAGGTAGCTATTACCAGAATACCAACAGGTGGATCATTAACAGCTAGTTTTTCAATTATTTTAACTGTTCTATTAGTACAAGGTCCCATTTATGCAATAATATCATCTATTATTGGATCTAGTATTAGTATATTGTTACAAAAGAGAAAATTAAAAATTGCTCTGTTTAATAGTGCCTTATTTTCTATCATATTTTTTACAGCAGGGATCAGTATAGACTTTTTACATAATATTTTTAAGTTAACTGGTAGAGACTTAATATTTTCATTAATGGTTTTGGCTTTTGTTGTAACTTCAATTTATATGATTCTTAGCTCTTTAATTGTTAACACATATATTTGTATTACAACCAAGGCAAAATTTTTTGCCACCCTCAAAGAAGATAGATGGGAATTTACACAATTAGTTATTTTGACACCAATATCTGTCCTTGGAGTCTATTTTTATTATTCTATTGGTATATTTGCTACTCTAGCAGTCTTTTTTCCAGCAATAATAACTGTTTATTCAATTAAAAGTTATATTAATATGAATCATTCAAACTCAGAGTTAAAATCTTTTAATGAAAATCTTGAACAACTTTATGAGATAACAAAAAAAATAAGCCAGCAAAATATTATGAAAAATTTGTGGAGAATGTTAAGTTCAGAAACAAGAACACTTATACCTTATGATCGATGTGGTATTTATCTAATTAATAAGGAGTTAACACATCTAAACTTAGTTGCTGGAGATATGGCTTATAATCCTTCAGAATCTTATGATTTACTCAAAGAAGGGCCTCTACAAAACAGTTTGGCAAAAAGAACTTTTTTAATTGATAATAATTTTAATGCACCTTATTTATATCATAATTGGGGTATTTTTAAATCAATATTAGCTGAACCAATTATTGTGGATGGTGAAGTAATGGGATTAATGTGCTTATTATCTACAGAGAGGGATACTTTTAACTTTAATCATAGTAAATTTATTAAATTATTACTAAGTTCAGTTGAAAACACAATAAAAAGTATTAACCTTTATGAGCAAACACAAAAACAAGCCTTAATTGATGGCTTGACAGGTTTATATAATCAAAAATATTTTAAATCACAGGTTGAAGCTGAATTAAAAAGAGCTCATCAAAATAAGTTAGAAACCTCTGTAATAATGTTTGATGCCGATTATTTTAAAAAATTTAATGATACTCATGGTCATTTACTTGGTGACTTGGTTTTAAAAGATTTAGCTAGAATTGTTAAAAGTTTTGCAAAATCAAATTATGTTGCATCAAGATATGGTGGTGAAGAATTTGCTTTATTATTACCCGAAACTAAATTGGAAGAAGCTTGTGAAATAGCAGAAGCGATCAGAAAAAAAGTTAGAGAAAATAAATTTGTTGGTAGAGAACAAAGAGAAGTCAGCCTTTCAATAAGTATTGGTGTTAATAGTCATAATAATTCACAAGGTGATGTTACCAAAATAGAGTTTATTGATCGTGCTGATACGGCATTGTACAGAGCAAAAAATGAAGGTCGAAATAGAGTATATAAAGCAATTTATGTTCTTGATAAAGATCAGTTGATAGTAAAAAATTATACTAAAGATGAATTAACTGAGGATAAAAAAAATCTTTATGTTTTTACTTTGGACAAACAAGCTTGTGCTATTTGGAAATCATTTTTTGAAAAATTTGATACTTGGATTAACTCAGAAGAAAACATTCATCTAAAAAATACAAATCCTGATTATCAGATATTCTTTATTAACCTTATTATTAATAAACTTGATTCTCCAGATAAAAAAATAAATGTCGAAAATGAATATGATATAGAACGAGATGTTATTTCTAAGCTTTATTTTCCAACGGATTTTTATAAATTTGAGATTGAAATAGAAGAGCTCGAAAAAAATCTTTTTGATTACATTGCTACTCTAAAAACGGCTGAAATAGAAAAAGAATATATCCGAAAAATTATTATTGTTATGTTCAATAAAGTTTATGCGATGGCAATTAAATATACATCTAATCATTATCAAAAAATAATTGATTTTCATACAAATATAGCTCATATTAACAGCGAATTGGGCTCTATCTCTACAAAACAGGCTTTTTATACTAATATTACTAAGCTCACATCAGAAATAATTGACGCAAAGTTTGCCTTTATTTCAGAACTCGAACCATACAAAAAGAACTTCAAAATAAAAGCATTCTATGGAGCAAATGAATTTAAACTTTTTGATTCAATAGAAAATACGGAGTTAATTATGGAAGGAATAAGCAATAAAATAATTAATTATGGTGAGGTAATACAAATAAATGAGGATGAAATTAAAGATGCTTTTTCTGATCATGTTTTACAAATCCTGAATATCAAGTCAGCGATGCTTATACCTCTTGTTAGAAGAGACAAACAAGTAATTGGTGTTTTGGTTTGTCTTGATGACAAAGCTAGAATTTTTAAGTTTGATGAAATAAAAATATGTCAAGAAATTGCCGAAAGAGTAGTTAAAGCTAGTACACGTATTGAAAAGAATGCCTTGGAAAAAGGAAGCTATATTGAGATAATAAAATCTATGATTGATATTCATGAAGCTAGAAATCCAATATCTAAAGACCATTCAAAAAATGTTAGTCGCCTTGCTGGAAAAATATCTAATGCCTTAGAAATACCAAAAGAAGAGCAAAATGAGATAAGAATAGCCGCCTATTTACATGATATAGGAAATATAGGATTATTTTCTGAAAAAAATATTGATGAAGAAGCATTAAGAGCTCATTCTTTAATTGGTGCAAGAATAGTTAGTATGGTTCCTGATTTAAAAGATCTTGCACCTGCAATAAAACATCATCATGAAAATTGGGACGGTAGTGGATATCCTGACGGACTGGAAGGAACAAGTATTCCTCTTTATGCTAGAATAATAGCTATTGCTAACAAATATGACGAATATTTTAGAAAATATGGAGAGCATAGTTTGACTATACAAAAGATGAAAGAAAGTAATTTATTTGATCCAGAAATATGTAAAATAATTGAAGCAAAGAGTTTTTAAAATTATATTATGATTGGTATACAATTTCTGTACATATAAATGAGAGGTTATAATCCTTTTTAAGGAAAAAACTTTAATCTACTTTTTAATAAGTACGTACAAAACAAAAAAATATTTTTTATAATTAATTTGGAGAATAAAATATAAAATGAATACAGAAATAATTTTTTTGATAGAAGAGTCTATTGATGGAGGTTATGAAGCCAAAGCTTTAGGACATTCAATTTTTACTGAGGCAGACTCATATGAAGAATTGAAAGAATCAGTTAAAGATGCTGTTCAATGTCATTTTGAGGGAGAGAATATGCCAAAAATGATAAGACTTCATCTTGTAAAAGAAGAAGTAATAGCGGTTTAATGAAATAAACTGGTTAAAGTAATTTATATGGATATTTAATAAATAAAGAAGAAATAATAGGATAATGAAATTACCAAGAGATATATGTGGAGAGCAAATTTTAAAAAAACTTGAAAAAATTGGCTATGAAAAAACTAAACAAACAGGAAGCCATATAAAATTAACTAAAAAGTTTGATATTGGTGAACATCATATAACTATCCCAAATCATAACCCTATAAAAGTTGGAACTTTAAACAGCATAGTAAAAAATTTATCAGAAAATTTGAAATTAAGTAAGGATCAGATTTTCAATATTTTGTTTTAAAATTGTAATAAATATTGTGTTCTTAATTTTTTAGCATATTCTTTTCTAAGTTAGTGAGGAGTTAACTTACATTTGATCTCTATCTCAAAAGGGCGTTTCCATGGAAAAGAAATACTAGTTATATCTATAGATTTTATTTGATCATTTTTTAAATTATTATTTATAAAATCTTGGCAAACTTCTTTTGTATAATCAGACAAATCAACAAGTTGTTTTTGATCTAAAGGAAAACCATTCTCTTCAATAAATTTTAATCTAGTAAAGCCTTGATATAGCCAATCATCAAAAAACCTTTCAAACAAAAACTCAAAATGCTTGTTATCCAAACTTGAATTATTATCATTATTCTTAGCTAAAAATCTAATGCTACTATGAGCCAGAGCTGTTCCTATACTATTCCCTGCTGTATTCCATGCAGAATAAGTCATTAACTTTTTTAGGTCATATACTTTAGATAAACTATTGATAAAGTTATTGTCGCCACCATTTGCAAAGGCAACATCAGCCAAAGCAATATTTTGTGATTGATTATTAATAAAATAATTTAATTCGTCGTTTATACTAGATTCTGAGGCTTGGATTGTTGGTTTTTGATATATAGAATTCAAGTATTGATCTTCTTGATTTTTTTCAGAAGTATGTAAATAAATAGATATATCTGATTCACTTACAGAATTAACTAACTTACCACCTATAGCTTTAATTTGACTTTTTAGGGTACTATTTAATGGTATACCTTCATACATAGTTATGATATTACCTGACTTAGATAAATCTGAATAAATAGGATAAAATTTTGGTATAAAATCATTATATTTGTTAATCATTCTAGCCATTAGACAAGATACAGCCTCATCTGTTCCTGGATAAATTAATACTTTATCTTTGATAGAAGGATTATTTTCTACTATTTTATTAAATATATTTTTTTCAATTACATTAAAGCCATATTGACTTGAGTCGTCAGCACAGATTGATAAAAAATCAATATACTTTTCTTTTACTAATTTGAGTAAGAGTTTATTTAGTCTAAAATTTTTAAATCTCCCATCAATATAATCTTGAATTATTTCGTCAGGAATAATATTTCTAATCTCTGTTATTTTTGGGTCAACAAATTGTTTATTAATTATTTTTTGACTATCATACTGATCATAATCCCCTTCGTTGATTAGATAGTTCTTATGAATTAGATAAGAATAATTATAAATTAATTGACCATATTCTTTCCAATATTGCTTTTCTTCTTGATTTTCATTACTATTTGAGATTCTTAATATTGTACTACAAACATAAATAGGAATATCTTTATTTTTATCTTTTAAGAGCTTAATTATTTTAAAATTTTGGGCAATATTATCAAATGACTGATAGTTTCTCCTTGAAGGTATAAGTCCACCATACGCCAAACTATCAGAGGAAATTATTATGCCATCCAAGTTATTTGAATTATCTAAAATCCATTTTTCCAACTGTTGTGGATCAGCGACTCTTTCAAGATTACCCAATAAATTTTTATCAGGCATGATAATATTTGCCCCATACATTTGCCCAAGTTGAAATGGAAAATTATATGTACATGGACGATCATCCATAGGTAAAACTAAAATATTTAAATTCTTATTCATATTTTAAATTATGTGAAACTTTTCATGTGGCATAATATCACGTAAGGATTTAAAATAATTATTAACAGGATAAAAAAAGAAGTTACTAAGTCTGCTAGTATAAATACAAGCATAATCTCTAACTTGATCTCCAAATCTACTTATTTCATCAAATTCTTGAAAAACAGGTCCCCATTTTTTATGAAATGATGTATCTATTTTCTTTCTTAAGCTAGCTATTTGTAGTAAGAGCTTATTTAATCTTGTTTCAAAGGTTTGTATATTTTCTTCAAAGTCCAAAATTGCTTGATCAATTAAAACTAATTCTTTTTCAGTTAAAGTTATAAATTTTTCTTTTTTAAAATCTTTTAGCTTTTTAACTTTATTTGAATAAATTGTTATTTCATAATCAATTTTATCCCTTTTTTCTTCTAATTTATTTAATGTTCTAGTATCAGGATAAACATTGTGAATCTTTGCTAATTCTTCCTCTAGCTCTTCAACAACTAAAACTGTTCTCCAACCAGAATCTTTATTCGATCTAAGAATATCACCATAAATATGATCTCCTACATACAATACCTCGTCACCTTTAGCACCAATTATTTCTTCAAATTTTGTATAGTTTCCATAAGCATAAACGTGACCTTTTTCAAATTGATTTGCTACTTCACCCATCTGATTTGTTTCTTGATTTATTTCAACAAAATCTTTACCTTTAACAAAAAATTCGGGTTTAGAGGCATGACAAATAATTATATCAAAAAAGTCTTCCCAATTTTTGTATTCGAGCATCGTATTTTCTAATAAAAAATTCATGACAATATTGGTATAGCTCCATTCTGAGTTAGTTAAGACAAATAATTTTTTACCTTTTTCTCTAAATTTGTCTAATACCAGAGGTAATCTTGGGTCTTTATAAATATATTTTTGTAAATCCTTTGCTATTTCACCTTTGAGACTACCATCACGATGTACTGTGTCAATACACAGTCTAACATCATCAAAAAGCTTGGCATAACTTTCTATTTGTAACGATCCATCATCCATAGCATCTACCATTTTGGCAAACATGTAAGCTTCAGGTAATGAAAATAATGTATCAACAGAATTGAAGCCTCCGTCAGATTGCTTAATTCGACCATTGATATAAATATCCCTTATCTCTTTTGCTGATAATGAACGAGTACCATGGTCAGCACGCCTTACAGATTTATGACGATCAATTTTTAAAACATTACCTCTATTTTTATCAATTAACAAACCTCTAATAACATAACTAGGGTCATAATTAATATTTCTTATAAACTCAGGATAACCTTTTGTAGTTATAAGTTTTTCTATACTAAGATCAAATGCCAATTTTTCTATTTCAATTTTATTATAAATAGCAAGAGTATAATCCATATCAAAGCCGATATACTTAATATCATCCATTTTTAGTGTACGATTAACAAATATTCCTCTTGTCGAGTCATGACCTTCTTCTATTAAATCATTTATTAATTCAAATTTTTGGGGATTATATGACATTAATATTTTTAAAAATTTTTCCATTTTGTATTATTAAAAAACTCCGTTTATCTATGTATATTTAAATGTGTATAAAGTACTTTATTGCAATTAAACCAAGCAAAATTATTATAAAAAACATTATATAAAAAATGTTCTCTTTAAAAGCTTTAAAAAAAATATTTCCATTATTTTCAATTTTTGGTAAGCTTTGTGGATAAACTATTTTATTATACTCATTTTTTAGAAAAATATCAGCATCTATTTTTTTTACAGGTATTGATACTACTGTATAATCTGTGATACTACGAATTATATTAAGAATGTGATTGTCAAAAGGGTTTGTCATTGCAATATACAAAACAATCTGTTTTTTACCTTGTATGCCACCTCTAAAATCATTTAACAAATGCCTAGGTAAATTAGGTCTAGCATTTGCTAAAACAGAAAAAAGAGGAATTAAAGAATATTTATCTAAAATTTTTTTTGATAAGCAGGATAATATTTTTTTATTAGGGCTAATAATTATTAAGTCAGATAGAGTTAAATGTTGATTTTCAGGTATTTCTTTAATTATTTCCTGATAATAAACTTGTTCTTTATGTTCACTTTGATCAACTTCTAAAAATTCAAACAAATAAAATACTCATATATAATCTCACATAAAACAATTTTACCAATAATTAAATAACACAATGTTTAAGTCTACATGTATCATTGAACTAAATAAATTAATGTTGATAACATTTTAAATTATACTCTTACTTCCATAACTTGTCTTTATTAGATAACTGTAGAAATTGATTTATAGCTATTAAAAAGCCCTCTAGTTGGAGGGCTTTTTATTAATTTTTTTGTCTTTTAGCTTCGTTGCTTTTTCTTTTTTTCTTTACACTAGGCTTTTCATAGTGCTTACGAGCTTTGATTTCTTTAAAGATTCCTTCTTTAACTAATTTTTTCTTTAAAAGCTTTAACGCACTATCAAGATCCTTATCAACTTTAACCTGCATTCAGACAAACACTCCTTACAATTATTTTCTAAAAAAACTTATATATTCTCAGTCAATTTTATATTAGGTGATTTCACCTGCTATATTTTGTATTTTAAGTAAAAATTTATTTTTGTTTGATCAACTTAATGTAAATCAAACTTTGAAAATTTAAGAGCATTTTACAAAGCTTACTTATTGACTCTTTAATTATACTGTATTTATTTAATCATGTAAATACAACTTAGATTTACTTATTCCGATATTTTTTTTATAATTAATTTATGTACAAAGATTTATGTTTAAATTTACATAAATCGGGTATTTTATTTAATGATGTTTAGTTATTTTTAATTAAAATTTGAGGTGTTCATGAGTTCAGGTATATCCAATAATCCTCCTACTGGATTCAAAATAGGTAATTACGATGAGGGGCTTTTGCATCTATCCAAAGATGTAAATCTTAATAAAAAAATAAGTGTTAGTTCTGAAAAAGAAGCAATTGATTTTGCAAAATCTAATCCAGGTACTGAATTTGTTGTACAAAGAAATGATCCTAAAAAAGGATTAACTTATGATGTTTATTCTTTAAATTCTATTTCAGGTAAAAAAGATACAAAACTTCCAGATATGAAAAATGTATCTCTCTTTGATCAGCCACTCAAATTAATAGAAAAAAATACAGGTACAAATAATAGTGTTAGAGGCTTTGTTGTTTCTGAAAGTGGTGCTGTTGGCAAAAATATATATAATACTCAATTTAACAGAAGTACTTATGATAAGATGCGTGACAAACTAGGTCTTGATACTAATAAGACATGGTTCAAGATTGTAGATAAAATGATGGGTTTATCATCTCCGTCTGACTCATTACCACCAATTGACAAAAAAGAGTTGAATAACCTTAAATCTCATATAAAACCTGGTGATATATTGCTTAATGGTAATGACGGATCGTTTATCCATGGGATATTATATGTAGGTAAAGATGAAAAATTACAAGAACAACTAGAAAAAAAATGGAATCTTCCAAAAGGTGCATTAAAAGACGAAGGAATGATTATTCATTCATTAGTTATTGATGAGGACAAAAAAATAAATGTTGATGGCAAAGAACAAACAATAAAAGCTGGTGGTACAGGTGTTATTATTGACACCATAGAAAGATTTACTGAAAGACACCCAAGAGATGTGATGGTAGCTGTATCAGTCAAAGGCTCTTCTGATCAAGATAGACAAAGTGCAATTAATACAGCAAAAACATTTGTTGGTAAAGCTTATGATCGTGGCTTTAATACCAGTGATGACAAAGAAATGTATTGTACTGAAACCGTAATGAAAGCTTGGATGGGCTCAAGTAATCCACCAAAATTTAATACTCAGCTTAATCCATTAATTCCTTTTCCAGAGGTTGCCTTAAATAAATTACCTGAAAAAATAGCCAAGCGTTTACAAGATGGTGGCTTGATGACACAAGAAATGATTATGACTGATGGTATAGCTACTAGCCCATCTACAGAAGTCGTTTGGACAAGCAAAAATGCTGACAAAAGTGAATTTGCCAAAAAACAACAACGTTGGGCAGATGCTTTTGAAGGTAAGGGAGATCCAAGCTACAGAAAAATGGTAATGAAAGATGAACCAGAGGAAGCTGCTAGATCAGGTCAGTTAGTACAAAAAATAAATGAATTATCAGCAAGAACTAGAAGCGAATTAGATCATTAAATATTTTATTTTGACTCTAAGATAGTGATAATTCTCTATGAAACTAATTATAATATATTTAATAAAAATAAAGGGAAATAAAATTTAAATTATCTATCTACTTTAGATATTTTATTGTATTTTCAAAACTTAATTTGTAATTTATAAAAAATAAATATTGTATAAAAATAAAAATACCCTTATATTGTTATATACCTAAGATTTTATTATTTAATATTACCAAAAATAAATTATGACTAAGTACAGCACCGATCCTATCGGTTTAAAAATAACTGACCCTAATACTATAAAATTGACTTGGAAAGACCAACACGAAAGCATTTATGATACCTTAAAATTAAGATTACTCTGTCCATGTGCAGAGTGTAGAGGCGGTCATGGTGGTAAAGTAGGTGATAATGTTAGTCATATAAAAGCACCAATTATTGTTAATGATTATAATAAAATTGGAAGATATGCTCTAGCCTTTGATTTTAGTGATTTACATAGAGGTGGTATTTATTCTTATGATTATCTAAGAGAAATTTGTCCTTGTGAAATTTGTAAAGGTGATGCAGAAAAAAATTATAAATAAGTATTTTAGTTCTAAACTTAATTGCAAATCTTTGTAGAATAGAATGGCTAGAAAAATAGAAACACATAAAACTTACAGCGTTTTAGACAAAAATGGAAGACCACAATATCCTATTTTAGGATTAAAAAGAGAAGTATTTTCAGATCTTTATCATCACTTTATTAGAAAGTCATGGATGTTAGTTATACTTGCCATACTAGCAATTTTCGTATCAGTTAATATTATTTTTACCTTTTTATATATGGGTTGTGGCGATGGAATTACCAATGCTAAAACATTCTCTGATTATTTTTTCTTTAGCGTTCAAACACTTTCAACAATTGGTTATGGGTTCATGTATCCAACCAATATCTGTTCCCATTCATTAGTTGCTGTTCAATCATTTTTAAGTATACTTTTTGTTTCATCTCTAACAGGTATTGTTTTTGCAAAATTTTCTGTTCCTAGAGCAAAAATAATTTTTACAAAAAATGCTGTTGTTACTCATCAAGGGCAAGACATATATTTTAAATTTAGGATGAGTAATACCAGAGCAAATCAAATACTTGATGCTAAATTAAAAGTTGTTTTGCTTAAAAATGAAATACAAGCTGATGGAAGCGGATTTAGAAGAATTTATGATATGAATGTTTTGAGAGATCAAATACCAATATTTAGTCTCAGTTTTACTGTACAACATTTAATTGATGAAAAAAGTCCTTTTTTTAAGGAAACTCACGAATCATTAGTAAAAAAACAAGCAATTATTATTATTACTATCTCAGGTATTGATGATACATTATCTCAAACGATGGTTTCAAGATACATTTATGATTTTCAAGACATTGTTTGGGGTGCTGATTTTAAAGATGTCTTACTAAAAGATATTGAAGGTAATCCTTACTTTGATTATAAAAACTTTCATATCTTAAAATAATAATTTTGATTTGTAATTTAAATTTATTAAAAATAAAATATCTGTGGTGTATAATTTTAGATTGAGCATTTTTTTTAACAAATTAATATATAGATGAATTTATCCAATAAGAAAAAAATTAATTTATTTTCCAACATAGCAATTGTTTTAGCTTTTTTGATCAGTATATTTTCTTATTTGAGTATCAATAATCTTGTTAGTGACATAAAAATAGTTTTTAATACCAATAGTATCTTAAAAGAATTAAATCAAATCAAGCAAACAGTTAACGACTGTAAAGACTTTGAAAAACTTGAAAAATTTTCTGATGACGATAAAAGACTTTATATAAAAAATAATGGACTTATTCTTATAGAACTAGATAAATTTAAAAACATAGAATACAGCAATTCAATAAATTTAAGCAGTCAAGATAGGCTTAGCAGTTTAATTAAAAAAAAGCTCAAATACATGGATGACATTATAAAAAATCATCAACTAAATATCGAGTACTTATCTAAAAGTACTTCTTTCAAAAAAGATGAAAATAAGATTAATGATCAAATATACATTTTTATCGAGCAAATAAAAATCGAAGTAGAAGCATTAATTGAAAAAAGACAACAAGAAGCAAATAAAAATGCCAAAATAGCTTTGTATGTAATTTTTTTGGGTACACTAGTTACACTTTTCATTATCTTATTTTCTTTAAGAGTAATAACGTCAGATTTAATAAAACACAAAAAATTAGAAGCTGAAATAGAAGACTCAAGAGATGAGCTTGACTTTATACTAGAAAATATTGGTGCAGCTGTATGGTCATTGTCAAGTGAT